>JBBRSX010000198.1:0-10382 GCA_038244925.1 Hyphomicrobiales bacterium
GTCATGAACTTCGTGAACACATCGCCGTTCTGCAGCCGCTCGCGGTTCTTGGTGAAGGTGGTCGGGTCCCAGACCGGATCGTCCGGCGACAGTCCCACGAACCAGCGGTACAAGAGATTGTAGTCCAGTTGCTCCATCAACTGGCGTTCCGAGCGGATGCCGTAGAATACCTGCAGCAACAATGCGCTCAGCAATTGCTCTGGAGGAATCGAAGGACGCCCCTCGCTGGCGTAGAGCCTGCCAAGGCTGCGGTTCAAATCACTCAAAACATCCCGAACGAGTTCCCGAACCTTACGCAGCGGATGGTTCGCCGGCACCCGCTTATCGGGCGCGATGTACGAAAACAGGCCGCCCTGATCCGTAAACCTTCCACGCATGATCGCCTCCGCCGATTCGAGATGATAAAGTGAATCATCAAGAATCCCTCGTGGCGAGGGGGTTCTTCAGCAGACTGTTAGGTCTGCGTACGGCTTGAACTCGGCGCCATTACCCCGCACAATAGGGTGAGGAAAAATAGCATTTTTATTAAACAGAACAACGGCATAGGGAAGAAACACGTGGGACATGGATTGAAAGCCGCGGCCGCCGTGGCGGCGATGATCACCAGCGCGCCGGCGCTGGCCGCCTGGGAACCGACCAAGCCCGTCGAAATCGTGGTCGCAGCCGGCGCCGGCGGCGCCTCCGACCAGATGGCGCGGATGATGCAGGCGGCGATCCAGAAAAACAATCTGATGAAGCAGCCGATGGTGGTGTCGCTGAAGGGCGGTGCGTCCGGCGCCGAGGCGCTGATGTACATGAAGTCCAGCGACGGCGACGCCAACAAGGTGCTGATCGCCTATTCGCTGATCTACATGCTGCCGCTGTCGGCGAAAATTCCCTTCAACTGGCGCGAGCTGACGCCGGTGTCGGTGATCGCGCTCGATCAATTCGTGTTGTGGGACAACGCGGCGGGTCCGAAGAGCGTGAAGGATTTCGTCGCGGCCGCGAAGGCTGCCGGCGCACCGTTCAAGATGGGTGGCACGGGCTCCAAGCGCGAGGATCACGTGCTCACGGTTTTCATGGAGCAGAAGACCGGCGCGAAATTCTCCTATCTGCCCTACAAGTCCGGCGGCGAAGCGGCGACGCAGCTGGTCGGCAACCACACCGAATCCAACGTCAATAACCCCAGCGAAAATCTCGAGGTCTGGCGCGCCGGCCAGGTCCGCGCGCTCTGCGTGTTCGACAAGGAACGGATCGCCTACAAGACCAAGGTCACCGAGACGCAGTCGTGGAACGACATCCCGACCTGCAAGGAGGAGGGGCTCGACGTCCAGTACCTGATGCTGCGCGCGATGTTCCTGCCCGGCAAGGTCACAGCCGAACAAACGGCGTTCTATGTCGATCTGTTCCAGAAGGTGACGCAGACCACCGAGTACAAGGATTACATGGAGAAGCAGGCGCTGAAGCCGATCTTCCTTACCGGCAAGGACATGATGCAGTTCCTCGAGGATGACGACAAGCTCAACGCCTCCTTGATGAACGAAGCGGGTTTCGTCGCCAAATAACGCCATCCGCAGCAGCGGCCGATTTTTGGCCACCTCACTTCCCGGCGGGACCGTAGCCTGCGATCCTGCCGAGAACGTTCTCGATCTCCTGCTTCGGCAGCAGTCGCGGCGTGCCGATCTGCAGGCAGCCGTGATACTGCCGCGCCAGCGCCTCGACCTCGACCGCAAGCCACATCGCCCGCGACAGCGATGCGCCGACGGCGATCATGCCGTGATGTTCCAGCAGGCAGGCGAGCCGGCCCTCCAGCGCGCGCACGGCGTGCTCGGAAAGCTCCTGCGTGCCGAACGTCGCGTAAGGCGCGACTCGGATGCTGTCGCCGCCGGCACAGGCGATCATGTAATGGATCGGCGGGATCTCCAGATTCATGATCGCCAGGATCGTCGAATAGGTCGGATGTGCATGGACCACCGCGTTGACCTCGGGCCGGGCTTTCAGGATATCGAGGTGAAACCGCCACTCGCTGGAGGGACGCTGGGCCGGATCGTGCGAGCCATCCATGGCCATGAACACGATCTGCTCGGGCTGCATCGCCTCATAGGGCACGCTGGTCGGCGTGATCAAAAGGCCGTTTTGGTGGCGCAGGCTGATATTGCCCGATGTGCCCTGGTTGATGCCGAGCGCATTCATGCTGCGGCAGGCATCGATGATAGATTGACGCTGTTCCCGGTCGTTCGCGGTCGGCATTTCAAGGTCCCTTGCAACGTGCGGAGAATGCTTGATTATTGCGCCGCAGTATAGTCGAACATCTGCTGCGACGCGTTGATCGGAGTACCCATGACGAATGCTGTGACCAATGCCGTTACCAATGCTGTTCTTGGCATCATCGGCGGATCCGGCATTTACGACCTGCCGGGATTGGAGAACGTCCGCGACGAGGCGATCGCGAGTCCCTGGGGCGAGCCGTCGGCGCCGCTGACGCGTGGCGTCATCGCAGGGCTTCCGATCGTGTTTCTGCCGCGGCACGGCAAGGGACATGTGCTGTCGCCCTCCGACATCAACTACCGCGCCAATATCGACGCGCTGAAACGGGCAGGGGTCACCGACCTCGTTTCGCTCTCGGCCTGCGGTTCGTTCAAGGAGGAACTTTCCCCCGGCACCTTCGTGCTGGTCGATCAGTTCGTCGACCGAACCCACAAGCGCGAAAGCTCGTTCTTCGGCCGTGGCTGCGTCGCCCATGTCTCGATGGCCCATCCGGTATCGCCACGGCTGCACGTGCATCTGGCGGCGGCGGCCAAGGCCGAGGGCATCGCGGCGGTGCAGGGCGGCACCTATGTGTGCATGGAGGGTCCGCAATTCTCCTCGCTCGCCGAGAGCCTGACCTACAAGGCGCAGGGCTATTCGGTGATCGGCATGACCAACATGCCCGAGGCCAAACTCGCCCGCGAGGCCGAGATCTGTTACGCCAGCGTGGCGATGGTCACCGATTTCGATTGCTGGCAACCCCATCATGACGCGGTCACCGTCCAGGATATCATTCGCATGTTGAACTCGAATGCCGAGAGGGCCAAGGGACTGTCGCGCGCCTCGCCAGGGACTTTCCGCGCCAGCACGAGCCGTGTCCGATCGGCTCGGACCGCGCGCTCGACACCGCCTTGATCACGGCGCCGGAGGCGCGCGATCCGCAATTGCTGACAAAGCTCGACGCGGTGGCCGGGCGGGTGTTGCGGTCGTGAAGGTCGACGGCCGCCATTTCCGCAGCATCTGGCTCGAGCCGGACGGCTGGTCGGTCGGCGCGATCGATCAGCGCAGGCTGCCGCACGAGTTCGTCATCGCGCGTATTGAGACCGCCGGGGCGGCCGCGGATGCGATCCGCACCATGCTGGTGCGCGGCGCGCCGCTGATTGGGGCGACCGCCGCTTACGGCATGGCGCTGGCGGTACGCGACGACCGGTCCGACGCCGGCATCGATCGTGCCTACCAATTGCTGATCGCAACCCGTCCCACCGCGATCAATCTGAAATGGGCGCTGGACGAAATGGTGCGCGCGATCAAGCCGTATCCGCCGTCCGAGCGCGCGCAAGTTGCCTATGCCCGTGCCGCCGAGATCGCCGAGGAAGATGTTGCGATCAACCGGGAGATCGGCCGCCATGGGCTGGCGCTGATCGAGGCGATCGCCGCGACCAAGGCGCCGGGCGACGCCGTCAACATCCTGACCCATTGCAACGCTGGCTGGTTGGCGACGGTCGACTGGGGCACCGCGACGTCGCCGATCTATCACGCGCACGATCGCGGCCTCAAGGTTCACGTCTGGGTCGACGAGACCCGGCCGCGCAATCAGGGCGCTTCGCTGACCGCCTGGGAACTCGGCCACCACGGCGTGCCGCACACGGTGATCGCAGACAACACCGGCGGCCATCTGATGCAGCACCGGATGGTCGATCTTGCCATCGTCGGAACCGACCGGGTGTCGGCCAATGGCGACGTCTGCAACAAGATCGGGACCTATCTGAAGGCACTGGCCGCCCACGACAACGGTGTTCCGTTCTATGTTGCACTGCCGTCGCCGACCATCGACTTTGGTATCGACGATGGAAGGCAGATCCCGATCGAACAGCGCGCCGCCGAGGAGGTCACGACCATGACGGGCCGCACCGCCGACGGGCGCATTGAAACGGTGCAAGTGGTCCCGGACGGCTCCCCGGTCGCCAATTATGCGTTCGATGTTACGCCGGCCCGACTGGTGAGCGGCTTGATCACCGAGCGCGGCGTGCTCAGGCCCGAGCGTGCTGCACTTGCGAGCGCCTTTCCGGGCAGCTCTGGGGGTTATTGACGCTGGTATACCAGCGTCGTATCCCCTGTCTGCCAGCGGCACCCGGAAGCACCCATGTCCAATACCGATATCGAAATTGTCGTCGACGACCCGACCGCGCCGGAGGCGGATTCGCCGGCTGTGACCTCCACCGGTACCGTCGATGTCGTGGTGTCGCTGCTGCTGCTGGCGCTCGCCGCCACGCTCGGCTGGGACAACTGGCGCACCGGTGCGGCCTGGGATTCGACCGGTCCGCAGCCCGGCTATTTTCCGTTCTATCTCTCCGTGATCCTCGGCGGCGCCAGCCTCTATGGCCTCGCCACGGCCTTCCTGTCGCGCAAGGAAGCCGCGGAAGTATTTGTGACCCGGGCGCAGCTTCGCCGGGTCATGGCGGTGTTCGTGCCGACGTTCCTGTTTTGCCTCGCCACGCAGTATCTCGGGCTCTATGTCGCAAGCTTCCTGCTGATCGCGAGCTTCATGCGGATGGTCGGCAAGATCGCGTTGTGGAAGTCGCTGCTGACCGCTTTCATCTTCACCGCCGCGATGTTCGTGACCTTCGACATCGCCTTCGACGTCATCATGCCGAAGGGACCGCTCGAAGCGGCCTTCGGCCACTGATAGATCGACAGGACCCGTATCATGGAAGCCTTCGGTCTCCTCATGCACGGTTTTGCCGTACTGCTGACATGGAAGACCATCCTGCTGATGATGGTAGGCCTCGTGCTCGGCATCTTCGTCGGCGTGCTGCCGGGCCTCGGCGGGCCGAATGGTGTCGCGATCCTGCTGCCGCTCACCTTCACCATGGATCCGACCTCGGCGATCGTGATGCTGTCTTGCATCTACTGGGGCGCGCTGTTCGGTGGCGCCATCACCTCGATCCTGTTCAACATTCCCGGTGAGGCCTGGTCGGTCGCGACCACCTTCGACGGTTATCCGATGGCGCAACAGGGCAGCGCGGCGGAGGCGCTGACGGCGGCGTTCACCTCGTCCTTTATCGGCTCGCTGGTCGCGGTGCTCCTGATTACATTCCTGGCGCCGATGATTTCTTCCTTTGCGCTGAAGTTCGGGCCGCCTGAATTCTTCTCGGTCTACCTGTTGACCTTCTGCTCGTTCGTCGGCCTCGGCCGCGAAGACAAGCACAAGACCGTGATTTCGATGTCGCTCGGCCTGCTGCTCGCCGGCATCGGCATGGACACGGTATCCGGGCAGTTGCGCATGACCTTCGGTTCGTCGGAGTTGTTGCGCGGCGTCAATTTTCTGGTGGCGGTGATCGGGCTGTTCGGCATCAGCGAAATCCTGCTGACAATGGAAGAGCGGCTGGCGCTGCGCGGCCACGCCGCCGGGATCAGCCTGCGCGTGGTGCTGGCGGTCTGGAAGGACCTGCCGAAATACTGGGTGACGCTGCTGCGCTCCTCGTTCATCGGTTGCTGGCTCGGCATCACGCCGGGCGGTGCCATCGCGGCGTCGTTCATGGGCTACAATCTGGCAAAACGTTTCTCCAAGGACCCGGACAGTTTTGGCAAGGGCCGCATCGAGGGCGTGTTCGCGCCGGAAACCGCGGCGCACGCCTCCGGTACCGCGGCGCTGTTGCCGATGCTGGCGCTCGGCATTCCCGGCTCTGGCACCGCGGCGATCCTGCTCGGCGGGCTGATGGTGTGGGGCCTCAATCCCGGGCCGCTGCTGTTCGTCGAACACAAGGATTTCGTCTGGGGCCTGATCGCCTCGATGTATCTCGGCAATGTCGTCGGCCTGGTGCTGGTGCTGACCACGGTGCCGATCTTTGCTTCGATCCTGCGGGTGCCGTTCGCGGCCGTGGCGCCGATGATCGTGGTGTCTTGCGCCATCGGCGCCTATGCGATCCAGAACGCGATGTTCGACATCTGGCTGATGCTGGGGTTCGGCGTCGTAGGTTATGTCTTCAAGAAGATCGGCATTCCGCTCGCGCCCTTCACGCTGGCGCTGGTGCTTGGCAACCGCGCCGAGGATGCGTTCCGGCTGTCGATGATCGGCTCCGGCGGCGACATGAAGGTGTTCTGGTCGAACGGCCTGGTCGGATCGATCACGACGCTCGCGATCTTGCTGCTGTTCTGGCCTGTGATAGACAAGGCTATTGGCAGCGTTACCCGCCCGCTGCGTTCGACGTGAGCCTCGATCAGCCGAGAGCCTCATACGTTGGCAGATTGAAAACGCTCGCTTCAAACAACTATGCCGATCAAACCAATCGATCAGAAGCGAGCAATTACGTTACGTCAATTCCGATTCTTCAAGGAGTCTCTTAAATGCTGCGCCGTATCTCTCGACTAAATCGTCAATCTTTATGCCATCTTCAGCGTAGCGACGAGATAGCCCAACGTGGGCGATGAGTATGGCAGAAATTGCATCCTTCGGATTATCTAATACCATTAGATGTGCTAAAATATTTCTTGCGGCATCGGTAATTTTTTGATTCGTTCTCATCGTCAATCTCGTTTCTCAAGCCGCACCAAGCTGACTGGTACAATTTGTCAAACCACCTTGCGCTGGCGCAGTTCCGCGATCTCTTTCTTGTTGAAACCGAATTCGGCGAGCACTTCCTCCGTCTGCTCGCCGAATTCCGGCGGGCGCGCGGCCATCTTGCTCGGCGTGCGCGACAGGCTCACGGGCTGGCCGACCAGCTCGATCCGGCGATTCTTGTCGTTGGGCACGTGCTGGGCGATGCCGAGATGCTTGACCTGGGCGTCGTCGAACATTTCGTCGATCGAATAGATCGGGCCGCAGGGGACGCCGGCGGCGTTGAGTTCGGTTACCCAGGCCTCGGTGGACTTATTCTGCGTCAGCTTGTCGATCACGGCGTTCAGCGCATCGCGGTTCTTGGAGCGCAGCGGCGCGGTGGCGTAATCGGGATGGGTGAAGAGTTCCGGCGCGCCGAGGGCCTGCGCACATCGCTCCCAGATGCGGCCGCCGGTGGTGGCGATGTTGATGTAGCCGTCCGAGGTCTTGAACACGCCGGTCGGAATGCTCGTCGGGTGGTTGTTACCGGCCTGCTTGGCGACTTCCTTCTCCATCAGCCAGCGCGAGGCCTGGAAATCGAGCATGAAGATCTGTGCCTGCAATAGCGAGGTCTGCACCCACTGGCCCTGGCCGGAGACATCGCGCTCCAAAAGCGCGGTGAGGATGCCGATGGCGCAGAACAGGCCTGCGGTGAGGTCGGCGACGGGGATACCGACTCGCATCGGGCCTTCCCCCGGCGCGCCGGTGATCGACATCAGCCCGCCCATGCCCTGGGCGATCTGATCAAAGCCCGGCCGCTTGTGATAGGGGCCGTCCTGGCCGAAGCCGGAGATGCTGCCGTAGACGATCCTGGGGTTGATCTGGCGCAGGCTCTCGTAGTCGATCCCGAGCTTGGTTTTGACGTCGGGGCGGAAGTTCTCGACCACGACGTCGGCCTGTTCGGCCAGCCGCTTGAACACTTCCAGGCCCTTGGGATCCTTCAGGTTCAGGGTCATCGCCCGTTTGTTGCGGTGTAAATTCTGGAAATCCGAGCCCTGGCGCGGGCCGCCCGGCTGCTCGCCGGCGGCGTCTTCCAGCAATGCGTCGATCTTGATGACATTGGCACCCCAGTCCGCCAGTTGCCGCACGCAGGTGGGCCCGGAACGGACGCGGGTGAGATCGAGCACGGTGAAGCGGGTAAGGGCCTGCGAGGCGCGTGGGAAAGGCATTGAGAAACCTGCTTTTTTTGGGATTCCGCGGAAAAGGGGTACCGCCATCTGACTTAGCCAATCTTGCCCGGGATTCCAACTGTTGGTCCGTCGGGCGGCAACTGCCGCGGGCGACCGCATTTCGGCCGGTGCGAACGTCCTGCGAGGGTTCGATCGCGGGTTGCCGGCCGGCGTCGAATGGCGGCCCCGGGGAAGACCAGGGCCCTGACGCGGCCCAGCCGCGGGACCAGTCGATTTGTCGCTTTTGCCGTAAAGCTTTGTAAACCCGACACGCAGCAAAAATCGCCGGTAAACAAGCCTTAACGCGGCGACTTTAGGCTAGCCGCATCATGGATCCAGACCGCGGCTGATCAGATGAAGAAGAGCACTTTGCTTTCCGATAATGTGTGGACTTCGCTGCCGCTAGACAGCGGGATCGACGGTCCCATGCGTGCTGCGGCCAACGGCGGGCTGTTATTCGACCAAGGCGAACCATTTGCGCTGGCCGGCGCCTCTGTCGTCACCACCGTCAGCACCAATGCCGCGAAGCCGGTCGCGGCGATCTCGACGCTCGCGGACTACCTGGTCAACGGCTTCTGGCAATACAACAACACGATCGCCCATCACTGGGCGTCCAACACCATTACTTACAATATCAGCGGTCTGAACGCGGCAGAGCAGTTCCTGGCGCAGTCGGCACTGCAGGCCTGGCACGAGGTCGCCAACGTCACCTTTGTGCAGACCACGGGTGCTGCCAACATCACGTTCAGCGATGCCGGAACCATGCAGGCCATCACCAGCGCGGGCTGGTACAGCAACGGCGCGATTGCGTCGGCCAACGTCGACATCAGCTCCGACTGGATCAGCAATGACGGCGGCGCGATGGACGGCAAGACCGGCATCGACAGCTACGGCTATCAGACCTACATCCACGAAATCGGGCATGCGCTCGGGCTCGGCCATCAGGGGCCATACAACGGCAGCGCGTCGTATTCAACCAATGCGCTCTATGCCGATGATACCTGGCAGTACTCGATCATGTCGTATTTCGCGGAGAACAATTACTCCGGGAGTACGTATCGCTACGTGGTCACTCCGCAGATGGCCGACATTTACGCCGTCGGCACAATGTACGGCGCGGCGTCGACGACCCGCACCGGTGACACCGTCTACGGCTTTAACAGCAATGCCGGCGCAGTGTTCAGTTTTAGCAACTACAGCTCAGCGCCGGCGCTGACGATCTACGACAGCGGCGGCAACGATACGCTGGATTGTTCCGGCTATTCGGTGGCTCAGACTGTCGATCTGCATGCAGGCGCATTCTCTTCCGTCGGCGGGCTCGTCAACAATATCGGTATCGCGCTCAATGCGACCATCGAGAATGCGATCGGCGGCAGCGGCAACGACACTTTGATAGCCAACGATAACGGCTGCACGCTGACTGGCGGCGCCGGCAACGATACGCTGATCGGCGGTGCAGGCAGCGACCGGCTGATCGGCGGCGCCGGCGTCGATACCATGACGGGTAGCGGGGGCGCGGACACATTTGTATTCGCTTCGGGTGCGAGTTCGGCGGCCAGCGGCCAGCACGACCGGATCACCGACTTCGTATCCGGCACCGACCGCATCGATCTCAGCGGCATCGACGCGATCGCCGCCACCGGCGGCCATGACCTGTTCCGGTTCATTTCAACCGCCAGCTTTGACGGAATTGCGGGCGAGCTCGATTATTTCTACAACAGCGCGTTGGGCGTTACCGTCCTCCAGGGCGACACCAATGGCGATAGGGTCGCCGACTTTGCGATCGATCTGGTGGGCAATATTACGATAGCCATCGGCGACCTGATTGGTGCGTTTTTTGGCCCGGTTTCGGTCGTGACCATCGAGTCGTTTGGGGCGACTAAGCTGGACCTTGCCGGAAGTAATTATCTGCTGGATCCCGTCAGCGGTGGATCAGGCCCGATGTTGAAGATCGGCGGAGCGCCGGTCATAACAGGACAGTTCGGCACTTTTGCCCTGGTAGCTGCCGAGCAGACGGCGACCGGATACGTTGTTGCCTTCAAGGACGCCGGCTCCAACCAGTTCTCGGTCTGGAGTACAGACAGCAACGGCAATTATGTATCGAACGTCATCGGTATAGCGTCGGGAACGAGCGCCAGTCTCGAAGGGGCCGAGACGTCCCTCCATCAGGATCTTAACGGCGACGGGGTGATAGGTATTCCGCCGGTGTCCGCGCCGCCGCCGACGACGATCGAGGCGTTCGGGGCGACCAAGCTGGATCTTGTCGGAAGCAATTATCTGCTGGATCCCGTCAGCGGTGGATCAGGCCCGATGTTGAAGATCGGCGGAGCGCCGGTCATAACAGGACAGTTCGGCACTTTTGCCCTGGTAGCTGCCGAGCAGACGGCGAC
>JBBRSX010000199.1:0-10342 GCA_038244925.1 Hyphomicrobiales bacterium
GCTTTTCCGGCGTTTTCGGCCGTTTTGAGCGCCAAATCCATGAAAGAAGGGGCAGTCATGCCTCGTATCATCGAAAGAAACCTGCTACTAGGAGCGCCTTCAGCAAACGTGGATGCCGGTTTTGCGTGAGAATGCGCCTTGAGCCAAGTGCGCGCGCGTCATCGCTATGACAGCCCATCCGCCTGATAGCCATTTCATACGTACCCGAGAGAACATTCATGCCCCGCGATAACGACAAAAACAACGATTCACGCGGCCGGCGTGACCGCCAGGGCGATGGCAAGGGCCGCGCCGGCGCTGGTAAAGGCCGGTCCGGAGCGGCGAGGGGACCTGAGAAAAAGTTCGCCAAGCGCGGTTTTGCCGGCAAGAGCGAGGGCGACGGCGAGCGGCGCCCCTATGCCGGGAAATCCGACGGCGCGAAGTCGTTCGGCAAGAAGCCTTATGCTGGCGGGGGCAAGCCATACGCCGGCAAGCGAGATGGCGACGACCGTCCGCCGCGCCGGGATTATGGCGACTCGCCCAAGCCTCGCTTCAACCGGGAAGACCGTCCGGCCGGCGATCGTCCTGACCGCGGACCCCGCAAGGATTTTCGTCCGCGCGAGGACCGCGACGGTGAGAAGCGCCCGTTCAAGCCGCGTGGCGACCGCCCGAACTTCAGCCGCGATGACCGCCCGCCGCGCAGGGACCGCGAGAGCGGCCCTAGGGACCGTGACGACGCGCGTCCGGCCGGACGTTTCTCCGACAAGAAGTTCGGCGAGAAGCGGCCTTACACTCCGCGGGAAGGTGGCGGCGAGAAGCGGCCCTATACCCCGCGCGAAGGTGGCGAGAAGCGTCCTTACACCCCGCGTGGCGAAGGCTTCAGGAAAGACGGCGACCGTCCTCGTGGCGATCGGCCCTTCAGCGCGCGGCCTTCGCGCGATGGTGACCGGCCGGAGCGAAAGTTTGGCGGCGAAAAGAAGTTTTCCCGTGGCGCGCCGGATCGCGGCCCTCGGAAGGACTTTGGCAGTCGTCCGGATCGCGGTTCAGACCGTGGTGATTCAAAGCCGTGGCAGAAGCGGGAGGATCGTGGGGATTCTCGTCCCGCCCGCGATGGCGCGCGGAATTTCGACAAGCCGCGCTTTAGCAAGCCGCGCGACGAAGGTGGTGAGGATCGTCCGCGCTTTTCGCGTTCGCGCGAGGATCGTCCGTCTGGGGATCGTCCGAAATTCGATCGGCCGCGTGAAGATCGTGGTGACCGCCCCAAGTTCGACCGTCCGCGTCAGCGGCCGGAGGGTCGCAGCGACTGGCAGGAACATTCGCGCAGCGAATCCGGTGATGAGCGTCCACGCCGCGAAAACGAGGATGAGAGCAAGATATTCGCCAAGCGTCCGGCGTTCGGTGGCCGTGGTGCCTATCGCGAACGCAAGACTGAATTCGAAAAGCGCGGGCCGCAGCCGCCGAAAGTAAAGAAATCAGGCGAACGCATCGCCAAGGTGGTGTCGCGCGCCGGTCTGGCCTCGCGCCGCGACGCCGAGGAATGGGTCACGCAGGGCCGCGTCAGCGTCAACGGCCGCGTCATCAACTCGCCGGCGCTCGATGTCACCGGCAACGACGTCATTACCGTTGACGGCAAGCCGTTGCCGCCGCGCGAGCGCACCCGGCTGTTCATGTTCCACAAGCCGCGCGGCCTGATGACCACGCATGCCGACCCCGAGGGGCGGCCGACCGTGTTCGACAATCTGCCTGATGGATTGCCGCGGCTGATCTCGATCGGCCGGCTCGACTTCAACACCGAGGGCCTGCTGCTGCTGACCAACGATGGCGGATTGGCGCGCGCGCTCGAACTGCCCGACACCGGCTGGCTGCGGCGCTATCGCGTCCGCGCCCATGGCGAGGTCACGCAGGGCCAGCTCGACGAGCTGAAGAAGGGCGTCGAAGTCGACGGCGTCAAATACGGCTCGATCGATGCGACGCTGGAACGCGACCAGGGCGCCAATGTCTGGCTGGTGTTTGCGATCCGCGAAGGCAAGAACCGCGAAGTGCGCAACGTGATGGCGCATCTCGGGCTCGAGGTGAACCGGCTGATCCGCGTCTCCTACGGCCCGTTCCAGCTCGGCGAACTCGCCGAAGGCCAGGTCGAGGAGGTCAAGACCCGGGTGCTGCGCGAGCAGCTCGGCGAGAAGATCGCAGACCTTGCGGGCGCCGATTTCAACCGGCCGATGCCGGGCGATAAATCCGCGGAGGCGGATGCCGAAGCGCCGGGCGTCAAGAAGCCGTTCAAGCCGGCCGGCAAGAGCGCGCTGATCTCGGACCGCAAGGGCCGCCGCGTACTGGTGCAGCGCACCGGCAGCGAGGAAGCCCGTGCGCGCAACGAGGAAGAGGCCAACGGTTACGGCCCGCCGCGCCGCCCGCAGCGCGGCTATCACGGCAAGCGCGATTTGAAGCCGCGGGACGAGTAGTTGGACGATGCGTGTCGTCGGCGGACGATTGAAGGGCCGTAATCTGGCCTCGCCCTCCTCGCAAGCCATCCGTCCAACGGCGGATCGGCTGCGCGAGTCGGTTTTCAACATTTTGATTCACGCCTACGACGACCCGATCGAAGGCGCGCGCGTGCTCGATTTGTTTGCGGGCACCGGCGCGCTCGGCATCGAGGCGGTGTCGCGCGGCGCACTGTTCACGCTGTTCATCGACAACGGCGCCGAGGCCCGTGCGCTGTTGCGTAACAATGTCGAGGCGCTCGGCCTTGGCGGCGTTACAAAAGTCTATCGCCGCGATGCCACCGATCTCGGCCCGGCGTATCCGGTCGAGCCGTTCGCGCTGGTGTTTCTCGACCCGCCCTACGGCAAGGGGCTGGCGGAAAAGGCGCTGGTCTCGCTGCGCGACGGCGGCTGGCTGACGCCGGGCGCACTGCTGGTGGTCGAGGAGGCGAAGGCGGCGGCGTTTGCGGCGCCAGATGGTTTCGAAGAGCTGGAGCGGCGAGCGTACGACGATACCGAGTTTGTGTTTTTGCGGGCGCCGTAATCTCCGCAACTACCGTCGCCATACTCTGCGAATGCGGGGTATCCAGTACTCCGAGATATCAAGGTTCAACATCAAACGCCGCGGTGTACTGGGTCGCCCGGTCAAGCCGGGCGATGACGGCTTGTAGTGCGGCATCACCTTCGCCCGAACAGCTTCTCGATATCGCTCAGCTTCAATTCGACATAGGTCGGCCGGCCGTGGTTGCACTGGCCGGAATTCGGTGTGTCTTCCATCTCGCGCAGCAGCGCGTTCATCTCTTCCGGCTTGAGGCGGCGGCCGGCGCGGACGGAGCCGTGGCAGGCCATGGTGGCCGCGACATGCATCAGCCGGCGTTCCAGCGGCAGCGCCTCGTCCCATTCGTCCATGTGCTCGGCGAGATCGCGCAGCAGGCCCGCCGCGTTGGCCTTGCCGAGCAGCGACGGCGTTTCGCGCACCGCGACCGCGCCGGGACCGAAGGTGTCGATCGCAAGCCCGAACGTCGCCAGTTCCTCAGCGCGATCGAGCAATTTCTCGACGGTGGCTTCGTCGAATTCGACGATCTCGGGGATCAGCAGGATCTGCCGCTGCACGCCGTTCTTCGCCAGCGACGCCTTCAGCCGTTCATAGACGATGCGCTCATGGGCTGCGTGCTGATCGACCACGATCAGTCCGTCGCGGGTCTGCGACACGATATAGGTCTCGTGGATCTGCGTGCGCGCGGCGCCGAGCGGGCGGTCGAGCATGTCGGCGGCGGGCTGAATCTCGAAGCGCACGTCGGCGGTCGGGGTACCGACGTCGAACGCGGCTTGTCCCGGTTCGGCAAAGGCCTGCGCCGCCGCGCCGTCGAACGACGGCATCGGTCGCTGCGGATAGGCCGGCGAGGCGCGCCAGTCCCAGTTGTCCGGCCGTGACGCGAAGGACGGTGCAAACGAGGGACGGAACGCCGACAGCGCCGAGCCGTCGGTGTTGGCGGCGGTGCGTCTGCCCTCGCGGGCGAGGCCGTCTTTCAGCGCATGCACGATCAGCGCTCGGACGAGACCAGCGTTGCGAAAGCGCACCTCGGTCTTGGCCGGATGCACGTTGGCATCGACTTCCTGCGGGTTCGTCGTGACGAACAGAGCCACCACCGGATGGCGGTCGCGCGGCAGGTAGTCGGAATAGGCCGCGCGCACCGCGCCGAGGATGAGCTTGTCGCGCACCGGGCGGCCGTTGACGAACAGATATTGCCCGAGCGCGTTGGCGCGGGTCAGCGAGGGTGCTGCGGCAAAACCCTCGACCACGACGCCTTCGCGCTCGGCGCGGACTTCGATGGCACTGCCGCGAAAGTCGGCGCCGAGAATATCGCCGAGCCGCGTCAGCCGGCCGGCAGCACTTGGCAACGCCGCGGCCCAGGTCACCGGCGCGCGTTCCTCGCCCGCCAATGTGAAGGCGATATCGGGCCGCGCCATCGCCAGCCGCCGCACCACCTCGCGGATCGCCTCGGCCTCGGTGCGGTCGGTCTTGAGGAATTTCAGCCGCGCCGGTGTGGCGTAAAAGAGATCGTTGACCTCGACGCGGGTGCCTTGGCTCAGCGCGGCCGGCATGATCGCGGATTTCTCGCCGCCTTCGACCGCCAGCGACCAGGCATGCGGCTCGCTGGCGTGGCGGGTGGTGATGCCGAGTTTGGCGACAGCACCAATCGAGGGCAGCGCCTCGCCGCGGAATCCCAGCGTGCGAATCTGCAGCAGATCCTCGTCGTCGAGCTTGGACGTCGCATGACGGTCAACGGCGAGCGCCAGATCGGCATGGGTCATGCCGCTGCCGTCGTCGGTGATGCCGATCCGCCGCCGACCGCCGCCATCGGTGAAGATGTCGACCCGGCTGGCGCCGGCGTCGATGGCGTTCTCGACGAGTTCCTTGACCACGCTCGCAGGGCGTTCGACCACCTCGCCGGCGGCGATGCGGTTGACGATCTGTTCGGGGAGCTGGCGGACGGGCATTTCGGGCGACTCGTTGGCGGAGCCGCAATTTAAGGGCTTTCGCCCGCCGAAGGGAGGGCAGACATGGCCCATTCCGGCAGGTTTCTTTGCGCTCTCCCCGTTGTTCACGCGAGCCGGGCCGGTGTTCCACCCGGGGCAGTTCGTCGACAGGGACATTGTGAGCCGTACGGACCGGGTATATCGTTTAGAAAAGATATAAAAGAGATTGGAGGATGCCCATGTGCCAGCTCTTCGCACACCAGCCGCAGCGGAACTATGAATCGCAGACCAGATCGCTCCGGATCGACGGCCATTGCACGTCGATCCGCCTGGAAATGGCATTCTGGGATACGCTGGAGGAAATCGCGGCCAAGGAGCACATGAGTCTCGCCAAGTTCTTGACCCGTCTTCACAGCGAGGTTCTCGTCCATCATGGCGAGGTCAACAATTTCGCGTCGCTGCTGCGCTGCTCATGCCTGATCTACCGATCGAAGGCCGCCGCGGTGGTGTCCGATTTCCACGACGCGGCTGCGCCGCGGTTGGTCGCTGCGGAATAGGCACAGCGACCGTCGTTGGCTTTACTTCCTCAAGCCTCATGGCAAGCCATCGGACGCGCATGCGTGCGCCCCGGTGGCTCGCGTGACGGCAGGCTGGTCTAGATTTCCTTGCGCTGCATGGCGCCGGCGATGTGATCCGCCTGGCGGATCGCCAGCGACACGATCGTCAGCGTCGGATTGCAGGCCGCGCCGCTGGTAAACTGGCTGCCGTCCGAGACGAACAAATTCCTGATGTCATGGGTCTGGCCGAACTTGTTTACCACGCCGTCCTTCGGCTTGGCGCTCATCCGGTTTGTGCCCATGTTGTGGGTAGAGGGATAGGGCGTGGTCGGATAGGTCACGGTCGCACCGACAGCCTCGTAGACGGCGGCGCCCCGTTTGTAGGCGTGATCGCGCATCGCCAGATCGTTGGGATGGTCGTCGTAATGGACGCTCGCTACCGGCATCCCGAACTTGTCCTTGGCCTTGGGATCGAGCGTCACGCGGTTGGTCTCCTGCGGCATGTCTTCGCCGACCAGCCACATGCCGGCCATCCGCGGATATCCCTCCATCGCGGTCGTGAACGGCCGTCCCCATGCCCCGGGATTGAGGAACGCGGCCATGAAGGGCAGCCCGAGCGACAGCGTTTCCATCTCGTAGCCGCCCATGAATCCGCGTGACGGATCGTGCCGCGCCTCGTCGCGGATGATCCCGGCCATCGTGGTGCCGCGATACATGTGGACCGACTTGTCGAACACCGCATAGACGCTGCCGGTCATGTGGCGCATGTAATTGCGGCCGACCTGGCCGGAGCTGTTGGCGAGGCCGTCGGGGAACAGGGTGGAGGCGCTGTTCAGCAACAGCCGCGGGCTTTCGATCGAGTTGCCGGCAACCGCCACGATGCGCGCCTTCTGGCGCTGGGTCTTGCCGGCCTCGTCGGCGTAGACGACGCCGGTGACCTTGCCGGCGGGGTCGTGTTCGATCTTCAGCGCCATGCTGCCGGGCCGGACTTCGAGGTTGCCGGTGGCTTCGCCCTTCGGAATTTCAGTGTAGAGCGTCGACCATTTCGCGCCGGATTTGCAGCCCTGGAAGCAAAAGCCGATTTGCTGGCACGCGCCGCGACCGTCGCGCGGTTCGCTGTTGATCGCCATCCGTCCGGTGTGGACTTCCTTGTAGCCGAGCTTGCGCGCACCGGCTTCCATTACCTTGAAATTGTTGTTGCCCGGCAATCCCGCGATGTTGTTGGTGCGGGTGACGCCCATCTTGTTTTCGGCCTTGGCGTACCACGGCTCCATTTCGGCGAGCGTGATCGGCCAATCCAGCAGATTGGCGCCGGCCACGTTGCCGTAAGCGCTCTTGACCTTGAATTCATGCTCGTCGAACCGCAACGACGCGCCCGCCCAATGCACCGTCGACCCGCCGACCGATTTGACGATCCAGGCCGGCAGGTTGGCAAAGTCCCTGGCGACGCGCCAGTTGCCGGACGTGGTTCGCATGTCGGTCCACGCCAGTTGGGTAAAGCTTTCCCATTCGTTGTTGATGAAGTCCTGCAACTCGATGCGCGGCCCGGCTTCGAGGATCACCACCTTGATGCCCTTTTGCGCCAGTTCGTTGCCGAGCGTGCCGCCGCCGGCGCCGGAGCCGACAATGACGACGACGCCGTCGTCGTTCAGATCGAATTTCGCCATGATGTGTCTCCCAACAGGATTTTGCCAACAGGCAGGATTTTGTCGACAGGCAGAACTTTGCCTACAGGATTGTGCGAGCCGGATGCGTTCGAAGCCGTCAGACTTTCGGCAGCCAATCGATGTCGTTGAAACCACGCTTGATGTAACCGCCATGCTCGGCGGACGAGCCCTCGTAACCGAACTTCGGCCACAGCTCTTCCTGGTTGTAGAGCGAGACCACGAGATCGGAGCGGAGCTTCTTGAAGAAGTCGGTCTGCTCGATAGCCTGCAGCAGCACGATGCGGTCGGCCTCCCACGGCACCTGGGCATAGGCAACCTTGTGCCGATCCTGCGCGTCCTGGTCGAGACGACGGACACCGTCCTCCAGCAGCGCCTTGACCGCCGGGTCCTTGGTCGCCTTGCCGTCCCACGGCTTGACCGCGGTGATGTAGTAGCTGTCGACCAGGAAGTCGTGCGGGTAGATGTCGCGCGCGACTTTCACCAGCGTCTTCATGGTCGACGGCGCCAGCGCGGTGGCGTCGGCGGCCCACGCATCCTCGATGGACAGTCCGGTGCTTGCCGCAACGGCGGCGACGGGCACCGCGGTTGCCGCACCCTGCAGGAAAATCCGGCGGCTGTATTTGCCTCGGCGATCGACTTCTCTCATGGGCGTCCTCCGTTGAATGTTTTTTTGAGTGTGCTAGCCGAAGCGTCCGCCTTTCTGGATCACCTCGATCTTGTAGCCATCGGGATCGGCGACGAAGAAGAAGCGCGCCAGCGTTTTGCCGTCGTGCTTGAAGTCGCGCAGCGGCCCTGGCGACAATTTCTCGCGCTCGAACCTTGCATGCTCGGCATCGAGGTCGTCGACGATGACAGCGAGATGGCCGTATCCGTCGCCGAGCACGTAGGGCTCCTTGCGGTCGAAATTGACGGTCAACTCGACCTCGAACGGCGATGACGGGTGGCGCAGATAGATCAGCGCGAAATCGGGAAACTTCAGATGGTCTGCGACCTCAAGCCCGAACGCGCGGGCGTAGAAATCGAGCGATTTCACCTCGTCGAGCACGCGGATCATCGAATGAACCGGCTTTGCCATTCAGTTCAGCTCCTTGAGATAGGCGATGATGGCGGCGCGGGTCTCGGGTTTGGACTGCCGGTAGGCCATGGTGGCGCCGGGGACGATCTCTTGCGGATTGGTCAGCCAGGCGTCGAGCCTGGCGTCGCTCCAGGCGAAGTCGGCTTTCGCGAAGCCTGCCGAGTAATGGAAGCCGTCGACCTTGCCGGCGGGCCGGCCGACGATTCCTGACAGCGGCGGACCTTGCCGGACCGGGTCGGACCGATTGGTGGTGTGGCAGGTGCCGCATTGCTGCTTGAACAGCGTGGCGCCATCGGCCGACCTGGCGGCAGGCAACTGCATTTGGGCTCCGGCCGTGCTTGCAACCAGCAGCGCGCCGCCAAGTCCCAGTCCGATGGCCCGTGTCGCACGCAGCTTGGTCATGCCTGTCACCGTTGGCGTGCCCGGACTTTAGGTCGCAGCCCACAGGCGGTGGTAGTAGCGGGCTGTTTTACGTCAGAACAAAACCGGGCTGCCCGCCCGGACCGGAGGCGCGGACGAAATCGATCACGATCCGGAAGCGGAGTTTGGGGCCAAATATAGTTGGGGGGGCGCGAACCGAAAGCCGGGTCGGGCGGCTCTATGGCATGAGAACGAACGGTTCTCGTGCCAAAGGGAGGGAATTGCCATGTTTTACCGAAAGAACCTGCCGGTCTGGGAACGGACGACGCGGGTCATCGCGGGGGTCGGGATGATCGCGTACGGCCTGCTCGGCCTTCAGGGCATGCCGATCGGCTATCTCATTGCGGGAACGGGAGCGGTGGCGATCATGACCGGATTTGTCGGCTTCTGCCCGATGTGCGCCATGGTCGGCCGTAAGTTGCGGGCGCCATGATGGCACTGGCGCGATCAGGGCGCTGCGATCCCGCCCTGATCGCGGCCGCGCGTGGCGGCGACGCCGACGCGCTGGTGTCGCTGATCGCGGCGGCCCAGCCCGATATCAGGCGCTACGCCGCGCGCAACTGCCGCGCGGCCGACATCGACGACGCGGTTCAGGAAACGCTGCTGCTGCTGTACCGGCGGGTCGGAACGCTGCGGGCGGTGACGTCGTTTTCGGCGTGGCTGTTCGCGGTCGCGCGGCGCGCTTGCTATCGCTTGCTGCGCCGGTCGATGGGATTGGCCGAGACGGCGGCCGCCGATGCAGAGGCGCGTCTCGTGCATCTTCCGGCCGAAAACATTCGCCTCGATCTGTCCCGCGCCATCCAGTCGCTGCCCGAGCATTATCGCGAGGTGATCCTGCTGCGCGATATCGAGGAATTCTCGATCGACGAGATTGCCGCCGTGCTTGGCCAGACGCGCGAAAGCGTCAAGGCGCGCATTCACCGCGCGCGGCTGATGATCCGGGAATATCTGATCAAGGAGTAGCGTGACGGATCGCGTTTTCAAGCGAAGCATGCCCTCGGACTTGATCCGGGGGTGAATGCCGGTTCGCGTAGCAATCAAGTTTACGCAGATTGCGTAGACTTATCTGCGGTAGAAAACGCGCCAAAAAAGGACGGCGGCGTCCTCAATCGTCGTAGCGCACGGCACCGCGTTTCGACTTGACGTCGCTGCGACTCTTCTTGCCCTCCAGCCGGCGCTGCTTCGATCCGAAGGTCGGCTTGGTCGCCCGCCGCGGGATCGGCCGCACCATGGCTTCGCGCAACAGTTCGAGCAGGCGGTCGATGGCATCGGCGCGGTTGCGCTCCTGGGTGCGGAAGCGCTGGGCGTGGATCACGATCACGCCGTCCTTGGTCATGCGCTGACCGGCGAGACGATCGAGCCGCAGGGCGGCGTCCTCCGGCAGCGTGACCTTGCGGGTGTCGAAGCGCAGTTGTGCTGCCGTCGAGAGCTTGTTGACGTTCTGCCCGCCCGGACCTGAGGCACGGACGAAGTCGATCACGATGTCGTTCTCGTCGATGGTAAGGTCGCGGGAAACCCGCAGCATGGCGTTCACCGGGGAAATGAGAATCGGCGAGCGCAGGATAGCGGTTTTATGTGGGGCGTGCTTTGTCGCTTCGCTCGGTCGTTCCCTCTCCCGCGCTTGCGGGGGAGGGTTAGGGAGGGGGAAGCGGCCACGGCGGTGCCTGTGGCGGCCCCCTCTCCAAC
>JBBRSX010000200.1:0-10249 GCA_038244925.1 Hyphomicrobiales bacterium
ATCTGGGTGGTACAGACATGGGTGGTCGGGTCGCAGGAATAGCCCGCGGGAATCGGAAACTCGCCGCCGGCGATGAAGGTGGCGGATTCGCCTGAAATCGCGGTCAGATTGGGTTCTGCCAACGTGCGCACCACGCCGGCGCTTTCCATCGCGCGCAGCGTGGCGGTCACCGACGGGGTAGCGCCGAATGCTGCTGAGGCCGCATTTGTGGAGACCAGCGGGCGACCATAGGCGTTGAACGGATTGGCGTTGTTGAAATTCACCACCGCGGTGCCGTAGGTCATGCTTGCCGAGAGGTCGATGCCCATCTGCTTGACGATGTTGCGCGCGACTTCGGCGACGGTGACCTTGAGCATCACCTGGTCGCGGCCGCGGACCGCGATCGAATTCACCACCTTGTCGACGCCGCCGGCGAGGCGGGCGGCAAGGTCGTTGGCCTGTTGCGCGTCGATCGGGTTCGCCGCCGTGCCTGACAGCACGACGCCGTCGCCGACGCCCTCGATCCGGATGTCGGAATTCGGCAGCGCCTGCTTCAGGGCGGCGCGGACGCCGTTGAGGTCTCGGGTGACCGCAATGTCATAGGCCGCGATCTGCTGGCCGGCGGAATCGAAGAACACGATGTTGGTCTGGCCGACCGCGGCGCCGATGATATAGGCGCGTTGGGTCGAGCGGACCACGGCGTTGGCGATCTTGGGATCGGCCACCAGCACGTCCTTGATGTCGCGCGGCAGGTCGATCACGATGGATTTGCCGATACCGAGCGAAAGCGGACGCGCGTTCATCTGCCCGTCGACGGCGACGGGCGCTGCGGGGCGATAGTCGGCTGCCACCACCGGCATCAGCGCCGGATTGAGCGTGAGCGCAGCCGCGGCCGAAAACGACAGGGCGCGGACCATCAATGTCCGCATCGGCTGATTTCCCCTGCACTTCATATCGTGCGTCCTTTCGGTCACTTCTGCATCAACTGCTGGCTGGCGACGCCGTAACGAACAACGTTGACGCCTTTGCCGCGCTTGACGGGTTCCTCGGTCTTCTCGACCGTGTCGACATCGGTAATGCTGCGAAGCGCCAGCGACAGCGTGCCGCTCTGGCGCGCGCGGGCCAGCGTCTCGGCCTGTTCGGGCTTCACTTCCAGCGTCGCGGTCTTGCCGACCAGCGCGCTGGTGCCGTCTTTTTCCTTCGGCGCCTGGTCGATCGCGAGCACGCGGATATTGGTCAGGATGACTTCAGAGTTGACGAGGTCCTGGCCCTTGCTGTCGGGGTTCTTTTCGCGCTTGGAAAGCAGCACGTCGACGCGGTCGTTCGGCAGAATGAAGCCGCCGGCGCCGGTTTCCGGCGAAATTTCGGTCGAAACGGCCCGGTAGCCGGTCGGCAGGATCGCGGCCATGAATCCGGATCCGGTGCCCTTCACCAGCTTCTGGTCCCGGATTGGTTCGCCGGCGATGAACGGTGAGCGCGCGATCGAGCCGGTGACGTCCTTGATGGCCTCGGCCCTGCTGGCCCGGCTGATGAAATTGCTGTTGGCGGTCGCGGCCGGCCAGCTCTGCCAATGCAGATCCTCGGCCTTGACCGACTGGCCAAGGCCAATGTCGGCCTTGGCGACAAGAATATCCACGGTTGGCATCTGCGCCACCGCTGCGGTGGGCGCAGGTTTGTCGGACCCGCTGGCGAGAAAGGCGGCAATGCCGCCTGCGCCGATCGCGATGGTCAACACGACAATGCGTGCGGTATTCATACGCTTCACTTTCCACATTACGCCGCGACGCTGCCGCCGCCGTGATGGGAGTTGACCAGCTATTCGTCAAAGCATGGTTAATGAGGCGTGTGTAAATTGCCTTAACGGAGAGTTACCGTCCGCCGGTCAGAGCATGGCGAGGTGGGCGAGGTCCACGGCCTTGATCCATTCGGTCTGCGGATAGACGATCAGCGCGCCGGTCGCGAGCGCGATGCCGTAGGGGATTCCGCTCTGCTTGTCGTGCAGCCGGCTCAGCCATTCCTGGCGGATGAGCAGGTAGGGCAGGGGCCACTGTCGGAACAGCAGCAGCAGGACCGTCAACGCTCCGCCGAACACCGACGCGTAGACCAGGTAGTCGAGGAGATGGTCGAAGCCGAACCACAGCGCTACGCCGGCCGCCACCTTGGCGTCGCCGCCGCCGACCCAGCCCATGGCAAAGCAGCCAAAGGCCACGACCAGCACGGTCGCGCCGGCGCCGAGATGCAGCAGCATGTCGTACAAGCCCATGCCGCCCAGCGGCGCAAGAACGAGGAACCCGGCCAGCAGCGCCAGCGACACCCGGTTCGAAATCGTCATCGTGAAGAGGTCGCTTGCGGCCGCGAACGCCATCAGGGCCGGGAACAGCATGAGACGGGCGAGATCTAGGATCATGAATTCACCCTGCCCGTGCTGTCTGTGCGAGGTTCAAGCATCGTTTCAAGCATCGTTTCAATCATTGGTCAGCCTAGCCGTCAGAAATGAACAATCGGAAAACAGCCGGGGGACGCGCGAGAGCGAGGGCGATCCGGCGGCCGGAGCCGGAACCAACGACTTCCGGAAACAACAAAGGCCCCGGCATGCCGGGGCCTTTGCGAAAGGTTCGTAACCGCGGCTTACGGCGTCAGCTTGGTCTTGATCGTGTCGAAGTTGGTCGACAGCTGGGAGCCGACACCGTTGACGGCGGTAATGATTGCGATCGCGATGCCAGCGGCGATCAAGCCGTATTCGATGGCGGTGGCGCCGGACTCATCCTTGACGAAACGCGAAACGAGATTCTTCATAAGATAGCTCCTGTGTACACGTGGCTGGGTCGAACTAACGTTTGGTCTCGCCGGCGTTCTCAGCACCGTGACCATGGGTGACCCTAAGGTCCGTCCATTGCCGCTCAGTTAATTCGATCGCGCAAAATCGCCGGAAACCCGCGCTCCGTGAGCAGAGTAAACACGGAATTAAGGGAGTTCGTAGGATGCGACACGCCGGCGATTGCCGTCAAACAAGGGCTTCCAAGGACTTCGTCGCGACGGCGCCGCCGCACTCGCCCGCCTCCGATTCACGGCTCCCTAAGCGGGAGCAGGTATCGCAGTTGTGTTCGGTCTAATGAGGCCGCCATGTCCAATCTGCCCCTGGAAGTCGTCGAGATGCTGGGCCAGACGATGGCGAAGATCGCGCCAGTCACGATCGGGCTCGCCGTGGCGCCGCATTTCTGGGCGTGCAATCCCGGCCGGCCGTGGTGGCGCAAGCCCGAACTCATTACCGACATCCGCTGCTGGTTCTTCGTGACGGTGTTCGCCCGCGAGTTTCGCGTCGGACTGTTGGTGATCAGTGCCGGCGTCGTCTTTCGCATTCATGACGCCGACGCCCTGATCGCGTTTTTCGACAATGGCCATCGCTCGCTGTCGGAGCTTCCACTCTGGGCGCGGGCGATGTTGTTCCTGGTGGCGTCCGACTGCATGCTCTATTGGGCATGCTCCGCATGGTTCATGGCGGCGAGCCGAACTCTACGGCGAAGCGTTCGAAATGGCCTGTTAACGTGCGATGCAGCTCAAGGACGTCAATCAGTTCCCCGACATCCTCAAGATCCGGGACATCGATGACATGCTGCTGACGCCCGCGACGCAGCCGGTCGGCATACTCGATCACATTGGCGGCCGGCAGCGGTCTACTCCGACAAGAGCGCCGTGCTGCACGTTCGTACCCTGCATTGACCGGCAGCGTGCCGCGACATTGCCCCGTCAATCCCTGGATCTGAAACGGGGCTCGATCAAGGCCGGGGAGGCGCCTGTGATCGCATGCGGTCGTGACGATCGGCTGCAGCTCACGCAAATTAGCAGCCAGGCGGGGATTCTGGTAAGGATCCGGACATGTCCAACCTGTTGATCGAAGTCGTCGACATGCTCGGCCAGACCCTGGCCAAGGTGGTGCCGGTTACGATCGCGCTGGCGCTGCTGTTCTCGGTGCTGGCGCATTTCTGGGCCTGCAATCCCGGCCGGCCGTGGTGGCGCAAGCGCGAGCTCGTCACCGATCTCGGTTACTGGTTCCTGGTTCCGCTGTTCGCGCGCGTGTTCCGGATCGGGCTGCTGGTGCTCGGCGCCAGCCTGCTGTTCGGGATCAGTGACGCCGACGAACTGATCGCGTTCTACGACAACGGTCACGGTCCGCTGTCGGCGCTGCCCTTATGGCTGCAGGCGGTGCTGTTTCTGGTGCTGGCCGACTTCATGATGTACTGGCTGCACCGCGGCTTCCATCGCCGCGGCTTCTGGAAATACCATGCCATCCACCATTCGTCCGAGGACGTGGACTGGATTTCGGCGGCGCGTTTTCATCCCGTCAACCTGCTGCTCGGCACCATCGGGGTCGATGTCGTGCTGCTGCTGGCGGGTATCTCGCCCAACGTGATGCTGTGGCTCGGGCCTTTCAATATTCTTCTTTCGGCCTTCGTTCATGCCAATCTGAACTGGAGCCTTGGCCCGTTCCGCTATGTGCTGGCGACGCCGGTGTTTCACCGCTGGCATCACACCTCGCGCGCGGAGGGCGGCGATACCAATTTCGCCGGCACCTTCCCGGTCTGGGACCTCCTGTTCGGGACTTTCCGGATGCCGGCGGGCCGGTTGCCGGACCAATACGGCATCGAGGACCAGGCCTCGTTCCCGCGCGAGATGGCCGGGCAACTGGCCTATCCGTTCCGTAAATAGCATGCCCTTTTCTTAAGCACGCCTTTTCCTAGAATACGGCGCCTCGGAATTATCCGATCCCTTTGCACTTCTTTCATGAATTGTCGTCAGATTCAGTCTGTTGGGCGCCGGTTCCGCTGCGTATCGCTTTTGCCGGCTTGTAATGCCCCGGGGTAGAGTATGTCGTTCAGGTTCCAGCGTATTCGCGCGCGCGCGCGTTTTGGATTTCGTTCCCTCGCCATTGGATCACTGCTGTGGCCAGCGGTGTGCCTCGCCGCGCCCGATCCAGACAAGATCGCGGTTTATGTCGATCAGGCAAAGCTCATCAAGGTTCCTGCCAAGGTCGCCACCATCATCATCGGAAACCCGCTGATTGCAGACGTAACCCTGCAGAGCGGCGGCATCGTCGTCGTCACCGGCAAGGGCTACGGCGCAACCAATTTCATCGCCATGGACCGCGGCGGCGACGTGCTGGTCGACCGCCAGATCCAGGTCGAGGGCCCGAGCGAACAGCTCGTCACCGTCTACCGCGGCGTCGAGCGCGAATCCTATAGCTGCCTGCCGGTGTGTCAGCGTCGGATCACGCTCGGTGACGGCGAGCACTATTTCAAGGCGGCGATCGACCAGGCCGGCTCGCTCTCCAGCCAGGCCGCGGGCGCCGCGGCTGCCGGATCGAAATCGGGCAATTGACCGTCCTTCATCGATCCGGCCGAAGGCGGCGCGCCGAAGCGCGACCGCCCGACATGGCTCGCGGTCTTCCAACATGGTTAAAGATTGCCTGACGCAACTGGGCGTTTTGTCAGCGTCGGGCGAAACACTTCAACAATCAGTTTCGGGTAATTCTTGCCGATAACTGCTCCCGCTCTTGAGGTTGGTTCGATGTCGTCGCCCGAAGCTCCCGCCAGAAATATCCTGCGCCGCTTTCGCCGCAACCGCCGCGGTTCGGCCGTGGTCGAGTTCGCGCTGGTCGCGCCGATGTTTTTCGCACTTCTGTTCGCCATCATCGAACTGGCGATGGTGTTCTACGCCAGCCAGGTGCTGGAGACCGTGACGCAGGATTCCGCGCGCCAGATCATGACCGGTGAGGCGCAATTGGCCAAGTTCACCCAGGCGCAATTCAAGAACCTCGTCTGCAGCAAGGTCGTGGCGATGTTCGATTGCGTCAACGGCATCTCCATCGACGTGCAGAGCTATTCGGCATTCTCTTCCGTCAACATCGCCAACCCGATCGATGCCGGCAAGAATTTCGTGCCGCCGAACAATTACCTTCCCGGCAACCCCGGCGATATCGTCGTGGTGCGACTGTTCTATAAATGGCCGCTGTTCGTCACCGGGTTCGGCTTCAACATCGCGAATTTGAGCGGCAGCATGCGGCTATTGACCGCCACCGCCGCATTCCAGAACGAACCTTACTTACTCTAGGGCGGGCCTGATGAAATCGATAATCGACATGTGGCTTCGCGTGAGGCGCTCGGGGAGCGAACTGTTCGGCGATTGCAGCGGTCTGGCCGCGATCGAGTTCGCCATGATCGTCCCGATCATGCTGCTGCTGTTTTTCGGCACCGACGAGTTCTCGTCCGGTGTCGCCGTCAACCGCAAGGTGACGCTGATGGCGCGGACGTTGTCCGACCTGACGTCGCAGAACATCACGGTCACCGACCTCCAGTTCACCAACTTCTTCAACGCCAGCAAGGCGATCATGACGCCCTACCCGTCGACGCCGGTGAACTCGACGATCTCCGAACTCTACATCGATCCCGCAACGAAGGCGGCGCGGGTGCAGTGGAGCAAGGGCGCGGCGCCGCGCGGGCTGGGAACCACGGTGACGATCCCGACCGAACTCCAGGTCGGCGGCACCTATCTGATCTACAGCGAGGTCAGCTACACCTTCGTGCCGACAATCGGGTATGTAATGAAGAGCTCGATTACGCTCAAGGACTACACCTTTACCCGTCCGCGGCAGTCGCTTTGCGTGATGTACAACACCACCGTCTGCACCACGAACTGACCCCGCGGCGCTTTCAAGCCAGGCATGCCGCCGGACTGACGCCGCGGTCGACGCCGGCTCATCTGCCGACAAGGCTCTGACGTCATCGCTGCCGCGAAACAAAAAAAAGGCCGCGCCACGGGCGCGACCTTTGATTATTTCGGGGCAATCTGTGCGGCGAACCGTGAAGGCGCGTCCTGCAAAGACCGCTTAGCCGGCGGCGCGCAGATTGTCGGCCGAAGATTTGCCAGAGCGACGATCCGCCACGATTTCGTAGGAGATCTTCTGGCCTTCACGCAGCGTTCCAAGACCGGCACGCTCGACAGCGCTGATGTGCACGAACACGTCATTGCCGCCATCATCCGGCTGGATGAAGCCGTAGCCCTTGGTTGCGTTAAACCACTTCACCGTTCCCATGCTCACGGGGGTAGTCCCTTCTCAGATATACAAGTCGTAGCCCACCTCTCGACGGGCTGGTGAGATCGAATTTCTGGAAGGGTCGTCAGCGTCTAAACCGGCTGTACCGGTGGATAGCTAATGTCGTCCGGCCGAAAATCGATGGACAATAATATTCGATAGCAAGGCCCAAAACAATCCTGACGTGCACGATTTTTTGATGCGGCCGGACAGCCCTCCGAGATCGCGCGCGACAGGCTTTGTCGGGCGCGATCTCGCGGCGGCTTAGCGCGCTTTTAGCGGCGGCGGAACTGGCCGCCGCGCGGCGGTCCACCACGCGGGGCACCGGTGCTCGGACGCTCGTCCTTGTGACGGAAGATCAGGCGGCCCTTCTCCAGGTCATAGGGCGACATTTCGATCGTGACCCGATCGCCTGCCAGCGTCTTGATCCGGTTCTTCTTCATCTTGCCCGCGGTGTAGGCAACGATCTCGTGCCCGGCGTCGAGTTGCACGCGGTAGCGCGCGTCGGGGAGGATTTCGGTCACCAGTCCTTCGAACTGGATCAGCTCTTCTTTAGCCATGGTTGTCTCCAGATCGATCGAGGCTAGCGTTGCGGCCGGTGGGTACGGTTGGGTTGGGTATTCGGACGGCTCTCGCGATGCAAGAAGGCGACGCCCTGAACGCCCTCGCTTTGACCGGCCTGGCTCTTGCCGCCCTGCTGCGCCGGGCGCTGCTGCTGCTCGTGCCGGCCCGGCTGCGGCGCGGCATTATTACCACCTCCGCGACGGGGACGGCGAGGGCCTTTTGATCCCGGCGCCGCGTCATGTCCCCGCGATTCATGACCTCTGGATTCCTGTCCCCTGCCGCCGCCGCCATGGGCGCGCGGTGCGGACCGTCCGCCCCGGTTGTGGGGCTGGCGTTGCGCGGCGGGAGCCGGCGCGGCGTCGCGGGTCCCGGGCGTGCGGCGGTCTTCGCGCGTCAGGGTGACCTTGATCAGCCGTTCGATGTCACGCAGGTAGCCCATCTCCTCGGCGCCGGCGACCAGCGAGATCGCGACACCCTCGGCGCCGGCGCGCGCGGTGCGGCCGATGCGGTGGACATAGGTTTCCGGAATGTTGGGCAGGTCGAAATTGAACACATGGCTGATGCCGTCGACGTCGATGCCGCGGGCGGCAATGTCGGTGGCAACCAGGGTGCGGATCTCGCCCGAGCGGAACGCCGCCAGCGCGCGCTCGCGGTTGTTCTGCGACTTGTTGCCGTGGATGGCGTCGGCGCGGATGCCGACCTTGGCGAGGCCTTTTACCACCTTGTCGGCGCCGTGCTTGGTGCGGGTGAAGATCAGCGCGCGGTCGACCGGTTCCTGCTTCAGCAGCTGGGCCAGGATACCCGACTTGGCGGCGAAATCGACCTGGATGATGCGCTGGGTGATGCGTTCGACCGTGGAGGCCACCGGCGTCACCGCGACGCGGGCCGGATCGCGCAGCATCGCTTCGGCGAGTTCGGCGATGTCCTTGGGCATGGTGGCCGAGAAGAACAGCGTCTGCCGCTTGATCGGCAGCTTGCCGACGATTTTGCGGATGTCGTTGATGAAGCCCATGTCGAGCATGCGGTCGGCTTCGTCGAGCACCAGAAACTCGACCGAGCCGAGCTTCAGTCCGTTGCTCTGTACGAGGTCGAGCAGGCGGCCGGGGGTGGCGACCAGGACTTCGACGCCCTGCATCAAGGAGCGGACCTGGCGGCCCATCGGCACGCCGCCGATCGCCAGGGTCGAGGTCAGGCGGATGTGGCGGCCATAGGCGTTGAAGCTGTCGAGGATCTGGCCCGACAATTCGCGGGTGGGCGATAGCACCAGTACGCGGCAGGTCTTGGGCTGCAGCCGGATCCGGTTTTCCAAGAGGCGATGCAGGATCGGCAGCGCGAACGCTGCGGTCTTGCCGGTGCCGGTCTGGGCGATACCGACGACGTCACGGCCGGTGAGTGCGAGGGGGATAGTCTGGGCCTGGATCGGCGTGGGCGTCTCGTAATTCTCTTCCTTGAGCGCACGCGAAATGGGATCGGCGAGGCCGAAATCCTGAAAGGAGGTCAAAAGGTGGTTCTTTCCATTAAAAAGCAGGCGCCCGGCGGTTTTCGGCCAAGAGCGCGCGAGGGGTGTCTGAGACACCCGCGTGTTTGGGGCGTCGGTTTTGGTCAGCTGAAGGGGCAAGCCAGAAACCGTCGGACGGGATCAGAACACGCGGCTCGCAAGGACCTGATGATTCTCTAGGTCACAGGCCTCATATGGAACATGAAGGCGGCGCTTTCAAGGTAAATCCGGCTGCATCGTCAGGCGCAGTTAAGAAATGGCTCGAAATTCACGAGTTCCATAACGAGACGCCGCTGGCGACGTGCTGCAACTGCTAAAATACTATGCCGGAATTTTAGCCAGATTGCCTTGATTGCACAAAAAATAGATAGTTTGCCCCCAAAGCATACATTTTTTCAGTCCAAATAATGGGCAAAAGTTTCCCGCAATTTTGCGAACGGAGACAAATTTTACAATTAAATCATTAACTTAGTACGTTTTGTCGCGGTGGCATGCTTCTTGCGATTCCGTTAACGCAGGCGGCCGTTGGGGCCGTTTCGCAGCGTTTAACGCCTGCGTCAGGGAGATGACATTTCATGCTTACACAACTTACTCACGATATAGCGAAGATGAGCCGCCGCCGCTGGCTTGCGGCGACCGCTGGCCTCGTTCTAGGCCTGACCGCATTTACCCAGGCGAAAGCCGCCGACGACACCATCAAGGTCGGCGTCCTGCACTCGCTCTCCGGCACCATGGCCATCAGCGAAACCACGCTGAAGGACACCATCCTTTTCCTGATCGACGAACAGAACAAGAAGGGCGGCGTACTCGGCAAGAAGCTCGAGGCTGTCGTCGTCGATCCCGCTTCGAACTGGCCGCTGTTTGCCGAAAAGGCGCGCGAGCTGATCACCAAGGACAAGGTCTCGGTCGTGTTCGGCTGCTGGACCTCGGTGTCGCGCAAGTCCGTGCTGCCGGTATTCAAGGAACTGAACAGCATCCTGTTCTACCCGGTGCAGTACGAGGGTGAGGAGAGCGAGCGCAACGTGTTCTACACCGGTGCGGCGCCGAACCAGCAGGCGATCCCCGCGGTCGACTACCTGATGAAGGACGAAAAGGTGAAGCGCTGGGTGCTGGCCGGC
>JBBRSX010000201.1:0-9944 GCA_038244925.1 Hyphomicrobiales bacterium
CGCGGGCTCGGAATCCATACTCACGACCGTGGTTATGGATTCCGGGCTCGCGCTCACGCGCGCCCCGGACTGACGGCTATGCCATCATTTCTTCGGCGGGCTCGGCCACGGCTTCTGCGCACCGCGCAAGCCCTCGAACGCCTTGGCCATCCCGAGCACGCCGAGATCGTCGAAACGCCGGCCGACGATCTGCACCCCGATCGGAAATCCTTCTTTGTCGTAGCCGCCATTGAGCGAGGCGGCCGGGTTCTCCGACATATTCCACGGCACGGTGTAGGCGATGTGCTCGAACGGTTTTGCGGGATCGTTGAGCGGGGCGGCGAATTCGGCCGGAAAATTCACCACCGGCGATACCGGCGAAATCACGTAATCAAGCTCGCAGAACAGTTTTGCGGCCGCAGCGCGGATCGCCATGGTGGCGTTGAAACCCCTGACGACGTCGACGCCACTGAGTTTGGCGCCGGTCTCCGCCCAGTTGAGGATATAGGGCAGCGCCTTGGCGCGTTGTTCCGGCGGCAACAGCGAGAGGTCCGACCACATCCGGGCGCGCCAGAAATCGTCGAGCCCGTCGAGCATCTCACGGGTCAGGATGCCGTCGACCTCCGTAACGACGGCGCCGGCGGATTCAAAGGCCTTTGCGGCCTTGACCGCGACGTCGCGGACGTCCTTCTCCAGCGCCTGACCAGTGCCGGCATCGAGCATCAGGCCGATGCGCAGCTTGCGCGGCGACTTGTCCAGCGCTTTCCAGTGGATGTCGTGCGCCGGGAGGCTCATGCCGTCTCGCCGATCCGGCCGCGACAGCACGCTCATCATCAGCGCGGCATCGTCGACAGTTCGCGTCAGCGGTCCGGCGACACGGCCGACATAGGGCGGATCGACGGGAACGCGACCGAGGCTCGGCTTCAGTGCGACGAGACCATTCCAGCACGCAGGCAAACGCACCGAGCCGCCGATATCAGTGCCGAGATGTAGCGGGCCGTAACCAGCCGCAGCCGCGGCGCCCGCGCCGGAAGACGATCCGCCGGGGTTCTTGCTGACGTCCCAGGGATTGCGGGTGAGGGGATGGAAGCTCGAAAGCCCCGACGACAGCATGCCGTAATCAGGCATCGTGGTCTTGGAGAAGATGACGGCGCCGGCTTCACGCAACCGTGCGGCCGGCGGTGCATCCTTCGGCGCGGGCGCCAGCGGCATGCTGGCGGCGCCCAGCGGCACCGGCTGGTTCTTGGTCGCGATATTGTCCTTGATCGTGACCGGCACGCCGTCGAGCGCGCCCATCGGCTCGCCTTTGTTCCAGCGCTCGGTCGATGCCTTGGCGACAGCGCGCGCGCCTTCGGGATCGAACAGATAGAGCGCCTTGATGTGCGGCTCCCACAACGCGACATGCGTCAGCACGTCTTCCAGCACTTCCGAGGGCGAGAATTGCCTGGCGCGATAGCCCGCGATCAGATCGGTCGCACTGAGATCGTGGAGCGACGTGACGGCTCCCTCGGGTGCGGCTTTATGCATGGGAACCTACCGGCAGGCGGGTTTCGATGATGCGGGCGAACATGCTGGCGCCGATCGGCAAGATCTTGTCGTCGAGCACGTAGCCGGGATTATGCACGGGCACCGAGCCCTCATGGCCGACCCAGAAATAGGCGCCAGGCACCGCCTGCATCATGTCGGCGAAGTCCTCGCTGCCCATTTTCGGCTGCGAACGGGTGATGACCTTTGACGGATCGACCACGGTCTTCGCTACTTGCTCGACCACCTTGGATTGCTCGACCTCGTTGACCAGCACGCTGAAAGTGTCGCGGATGTCGGCGGTGATCTCGCACTGGAAGGTCGCGGCGATGCCGGCGCAGATCGCACGCATGCGCTCGCGGATCAGCGCGCGCACGCCGTCGTCGAACGCCCGCACCGTGCCGCACAGTTTCGCGTCGCCGGGAATGACGTTATAGGCGGAACCCGCATGGATCTGGGTGATCGACAGCACCGCGGCCTTCAACGGATCGACGTTGCGGCTGACGATGGTCTGCATCGCCTGCGCCAGGGTCGTTGCGATGATCACCGCGTCCTTGGAGCGCTCCGGCATCGCGCCATGGGCGCCGTAGCCTTGAATGGTGATGTCGAAGAAATCGGCGCCGGCCATTGCCGGTCCCGGCAGGATCGCGATCTCGCCGTGGTTCAGGTCCGGCGCATTGTGCAGCCCGTAGACCTCGTCGCAGGGAAACTTCTGGAACAGGCCGTCCTTGATCATGGCGCGCGCGCCGCCGAGGCCTTCCTCGGCGGGCTGGAAGATGAAATGCACGGTGCCGTCGAAATTTTTGGTTTCGGCGAGATAGCGCGCGGTGCCGAGCAGCATTGTGGTGTGGCCGTCATGGCCGCAGCCGTGGAAGCGGCCGGGAATGGTGGAGCGCCATTTCAGGTTGGTGTTCTCTTCCATCGGCAGCGCGTCCATGTCGGCGCGGAGCCCGATGCGCTTGGTGCCTGATCCCTTGCCCTTGAGCACGCCGATCACGCCGGTGCCGCCGATCCCCCGATGTACTTCGATGCCCCACTCCGTCAGCTTGTCGGCGACGATGCCCGAAGTGCGTACCTCTTCGAAACCGATTTCGGGATGGGCATGCAGGTCGCGGCGGATCGCGGTGAGTTCCTCGGCGTAGCCGTCGATGCGTTCGATAGTGGGCATGTCTGTTATCCCGTGACAGAGGATGTTGAGCGTGAAGGCGTAAACGGTTTGCCGTTCGGCTTGAGGCGAATGCCCGGACGCAGCCGCGTCCAGGGCAATGTTGCGGTATCGGCCGGCATCGCGCCGGGGGCGGCGCAGATCAGCAATTTTTCGGCGATCGGCTCAAAGTCGGCGCGAAAATGCACCGAGCTCTTGTTGACCAGGATGGCCTGTTCGGTTGGCTCGATGCCGACATAGCGATACATCGATTGATCCGCGAGCTGCGCCTTGTGCGAACTCACGACCACGCGGACGCCGCCAATGCGAAGACACGCCGACGGCCCCATGTCCATGTCACGGCCGCCATAATAGGGGCCGGGCGCCACGAACTTGCCGTCGGACAATTGCTCGACGACGAACGTTTCCTTGTAGGGCGCGTCGCCCGGGATACCGGACTTGCCGCCGAGCGACAGCGTCACGGTGGCGCCGACGCCGGCCGCGTGCGCGGCCTTGGCCGACGTGGGATCGTAGATCACGCCTGTCGCGGCGCGGGTGGCGTTGTTGCGGACGAGGGCGCGTAGCATACCCGTGGTGTCGGAATCGCCGCCGGCGCCGGGATTGTCCTGGGTGTCGGCGATGATGATGGGCTTGTTCGCGCCCCTTGCCAGTTCCATGGCGTGGCGCACGCCCTCATCCGGTGAGAAGATGCGGCCGTCGAAATCGTCCTCATGGCCTTCGATCAGCGCGACAATCCTGTCTGCCGCGGCGTCGGCATCGGCCTGCGTCTTGCCATAGGCGAAGACACTTGGTCCGCAATGAGCGAAATCAGCCGCCGGAAACCCCGGCGCGAACGACAGCGTCGGCACTGAATCGCTCTCCAGCGCCGCGAGCTTCTGATAGATGCCTTTGGTCGGCTGGTCGTTGGTGCATTGCCAGCTGATCGGGATCAGGAACGGCAACTGCCGGAACGCTTTTGCAAAGCGGGCCTTGGTCTTCAGCAGAAGCGCGAGATGTTTCGCGGATGCCCGGCCGGTGTCGGCCATGTCGACGTGAGGGTAGGTACGGTAGGCGATCAGCGCGTCCGCATGCTCGACCATCTCGGGCGTCACATTGGCGTGCAGGTCGAGGCTGACGACAAGCGGCAGGTCCTTGCCGATCACCTTGCGTACACGCGCGAGGATCTCGCCTTCGCCGTCGTCAAAATGCTCGGTCACCATCGCGCCGTGCAAGTCGAGATAGACAGCATCGAGCGTGCCGGCATTGGCGATGCCGTCGACCATCTCCTTGACGATGCGCTCGAACGCATCCTTCGTCACGTGGGCCGAGGGGCTGGCGCCGCAGGAGATCGTCGGCACCATCTCCCAGCCATTGGCTCCGGCGGCTTCGACAAAGCCGGCGAGGCCGACATTGATCTTGCGCATCACCTTGAGCACGTCAGGCCCGTGCGCCATCGCCGGCCAGCCGCCGCCATGGACGAAATCGGCATAGGTCGCCTTCGTCGGCGCAAACGTGTTGGTCTCGTGCAGGAAACCGCCGACGGCGATACGGGTCATCCAGAAGTCTCGGTCAAATTTCGTTGCGCGGGACGTTAGCCCTGTCGTCGCGCGAAGCGCAAGCTGTGAAGCAATTCCGTTTTGCATGGGGCTTACGCCGTCATTGCGAGCGTAGCAGTCCAAGAATTTCCTCGACGTCATTCCGGGGCGATGCGTTAGCATCGAACCCGGAATCTCGAGATTCCGGGTCTGGTGCTTGCGCACCATCCCGGAATGACCGTGGTGAGAGATCTACTCCGCCGCCGTCGCAACCGGCCGAAAGTTCGCAAAATCCCAGCCTCGCCCTGGGGCGGCTTCGAGCAGCGCGCGGGTGTAGGCCTGTTGCGGATGTGTCAGCACTTGCGCGGCCGGTCCCTGTTCCACGACGCGGCCATGTTGCATCACGGCGACGTCGTCGCAAATCTGGGCTGCGACGCGAAGGTCGTGGGTGATGAACAGCAGCGCGATGCCGAGCCGGCGCTGGATTTCGTCGAGCAGTTCCAGCACCTGCGCCTGCACGGAGACGTCGAGCGCGGAGACGGCTTCATCCGCGACCAGAACATCAGGATCGAGCGCGAGCGCGCGCGCGATGGCGATGCGTTGGCGCTGGCCGCCGGAGAACTGGTGCGGATAGCGCGAGATCGCATCAGCCGGCAGATCGACCAACTCGAGCAGTTCGCGCGCCTTCGCCAGCGCATCCACCCGCGGCATACCGTAGTTGATCGGGCCTTCGGCGATGCTTTCGCCGACGGTGATGCGCGGATTGAGCGACCGATAAGGGTCCTGGAAGATGATCTGGATGCGCTGGCGGTGCGGCTGCAGCAGCCGGCGCGACAGGTCGGAGATTTCACGGCCCGCCAGGCGGATCCCGCCGGAGGTCGGGTCGATCAGGCGGACGATGCAGCGCGCCACCGTCGACTTGCCGGAGCCGCTTTCGCCGACGATACCGAGCGTGCGCCCCTTGCGCAGCGTCAGCGTCACGTCCTTGGCGGCGGCGACCTCGCGGACTTTGCCGAGGAAAGAACGCTCGCGATAGACCTTGCTGAGTTCGTTGGCTTCCAGCACGACCGGTTCGGTGCTCTCTGCGCGCGGCGCCCGCGGCACCAGGCTTGGCACCGCCGAGAGCAGGTTGCGGGTGTATTCCATCGTCGGCGTGCGCAGGATGGCGTCGAGCGCGCCGGTCTCGACCAGCCGGCCGTTGCGCATCACCGCAACGCGGTCGGCGATCTCGGCGACCACGCCCATGTCGTGGGTGATGAACAGCACGGCGGTGCCGTGATCGCGCTGCAGGTCCCGGATCAAAGTGAGGATCTGCTTTTGCGTGGTGACGTCGAGCGCGGTGGTCGGTTCGTCAGCGATCAGCAATGTCGGTTCGAGCACCAGCGCCATCGCGATCATGATGCGCTGGCGCTGTCCGCCGGACAGCCGATGCGGGTAGGAGGCGAAGATGCGCTCGACTTCGGGCAGCCGCACCTGTTCCATCATCGCCAGAATTTTCTGGCGCCGCGCTCGCGCGTCGAGGTTGGTGTGGACCCGCAGGACTTCGTCGATCTGGCGGCCGACCGGCACCACCGGATTGAGCGCCGTCATCGGCTCCTGAAAGATCATCGCCATGGTGGTGGCGCGTAATTGCCGCAGCCGCCGGTCGCTGGCGCCGAGCAATTCCTCACCCACCAGTCTGACGCTGCCGGCGGAGGGCACCAGCGCGCCCTTTTGCAGCAGCCCCATCACGGTCAGCGACGTCACCGATTTGCCTGATCCGCTTTCGCCGACCACGCACAGCGTCTCGCCTTCGTGTACCTGCAAGGAAATGCCGTCGATTATGCGCTTGCTGGATGGGTCTTTGCCGAGACCGACCACGAGGTTTTGGATGTCGAGGACGACGTTTGAACTGTTCACTTGCCGCCCTCCCGCTGTTTCATGCGCGGATCGAGTGCGTCGCGGGCGGCGTCGCCGATCAGGTTGATGCTGAGGATCGCGATCGAGAGCAGCAGGCCTGGCCAGAAGATCAGCGACGGCTTGATCTGGAAGTAGGCGCGGCCTTCGGCCATGATGTTGCCCCAGGTCGGCGTCTCCGGATTGATGCCGGCGCCGAGGAACGACAGGATCGCCTCGGTGAGAATGGCGGAGGCGCACACGTAAGTGCCTTGCACGATCAGCGGTGCAATCGTGTTCGGCATCAGATGCCGCCACATGATTTTTGGCAGGCTGGAGCCGACCGAGATCGCGGCCTCGACATAGGGCTCCTCGCGCGCCGACAGCACCACCGAACGCACCAGCCGCGCCACGCGCGGAATTTCCGGGATCGTGATCGCGATCAGCACCGTCGTCAGGCTGGCGCCCGACAGCGATACCACCGCAATCGCGAGCAGGATGCTCGGGATTGCCATCAGGCCGTCCATCACCCGCATCATGACGGCGTCAACCCATTTGAAGAAACCGGAGACGAGGCCGATGACGAGGCCGATGCCGATCGAGAAGATCGCGGCACCGACGCCGATCACAAGCGAGATCCGTCCGCCATAGATGATGCGCGAAAGCACGTCGCGGCCGTAGCCGTCGGTGCCGAGCCAGTGCAGGGCGCTCGACGGCTTCAGCCGCTGCGCCGGCGCCAGCAGTTGCGGATCGTGCGGCGCCAGCAGCGGTGCGAGAATGGCCAGCAAGACGATCAGGCCTAACAACACCGTTGCAACGGCGATGATCGGCGTAGACGTGAGAAATCCGAGTTTCGGCCGGAACGGCGTGGTGACCGGGATCGTCGGCTCGGGGAGGGTTTCGATCGCCATCAGTACCGAATCCTCGGATCAAGCAGGGTGTAGGCAACGTCGATCAGCAAATTGACGGCGACATAGATGCCGGATGTCAGCAGGATCATCGCCTGGATCACAGGGTAATCGCGCGCCAGCACCGCATCGACGGTAAGGCGGCCGATGCCGGGCAGGTTGAACACGCTCTCGGTGACGACGACGCCGGAAATCAAGAGTGCAAATCCCGTTCCGATCACGGTGATGACGGGGACGGCGGCGTTGCGCAGCGCATGGCGCAGCAGCACGCCGGTCTCGGAGATGCCCTTGGCGCGCGCGGTGCGGACGTAGTCCTCGCCGAGCACGTCCAGCATCGCCGCCCGCGTCATCCGCGCGATCAGCGCGACATAGATAAAGGAGAGCGTGCAGGTCGGCAGGATGATGCGCTCGAAGAATGGGCCGAAACCGTTGAAGATGCTTTTAAAACCCTGCACCGGCACCCAGCGCAGATCGATCGCAAAGATCTGGATCAGGACATAGCCGATCACGAAGACGGGGACCGAGAAGCCGACCACCGACAGGCCCATCACGAAACGGTCGATCCAGGTGCCGTGTTTCCACGCCGCGATCACGCCGAGCGGCACCGCGACGAGGATGGCGAGGATGATGGTGCAAAGTGCGACCGAGATCGAAGGCTCGACGCGGGTGCTGATCATCTTCAGCACCGGCACATTCGAAATCAGGGAGACGCCGAGATCGCCGTGCAAGAGGCGGCCGACCCAGGTGAAGAACTGGATATGCAGCGGCTCGGTGAGGCCGAGCGAGGTGCGGATCTGTTCGAGCTTTTCCGGCGTCGCATTGTCGCCGGCGAGGATCGCGGCGGGATCGCCGGGCGTCAGCCGCAACAGCAGAAATACAAACAGCGCAACCACGCCCATCACGGGGATGGTGGCGAGGATGCGGCGAAGCAGATATCCGAGCATGTTGTTCCGTTACAAATGTGGCAACCGGTCATTCGGTCGGCACGGACTTGGTTCACCGTCGGCAGCGTATCAGTTTAGCAAGTCCCGTGCCATTGGACGCTCTGTCGTCATTCCGGGGCGATGCGTAGCATCGGACCCGGAATCTCGAGATTCCCCGGGGTGCAATTGCACCCCTGAAGTTCGCTTCGCGCCCCGGAATGACGGCCGCCGTCATTCCAGCGTCGCCAACAGCCCCGCCATCAGCCGGCCGCGTTCGGCCAGGCTATCCACCTCGATATGCTCGTTCAGCGTATGGGCGTCGGCGCCGCGGACGCCGAGGCCGTCGAGCGTCGGGATCCCCATCGCGCCGGTAAAGTTGCCATCGGAGCCGCCGCCGGCACTGGCGTGGGGAAGCTCATGGCCCATCGCTTTCGCAAGCCCGCGTGCCTTTTCATATAGCGCCATGGTGCCGGCATCGGGCTCCCAGACCGGGCGGGTGACGCCGCGGGTCACCGTGAAGGCGACGTCGTTGGCGCTGCCTGACAAAGCCAGCATGCGCTCGACGCCGCGGTCGAGATCGGCCTGGCGCTTGGCCATGCTCAGCGCCTCGCCGGTGCAGGTGGTGGCGACGCAATTGACCCATTGGCCGCCATGGACGATGCCGACCGAGAAGGTGCAGTCCTCCGTCGTCATCCCGTCGATGGCGATGATCTGACGCGCCATTTCTCTAATCGCTGAACGTCCCGAGGACAGCTTGGCGCCGGCGTGACTCGGCTTGCCGACGGCTTCGAGGTTGAACCGCGCGATCGCGTAACGCCCGGTGACGACGCCGTTGTTGAGCCGTCCCGGCTCCGGCACCAGCACGTATTTGTTGCGGGCGGCTTCGGCCTCGATCAGGTCGCGGGTCGAAGGCGTGCCGACTTCCTCGTCCGGGGTGAACAGCACGGTGATCGGCAGCGGCGTCGTGAACGACGCGCGGGCCAGTTGCCGGATCGCTTCGAGTGAGAGGTAGTTGCCGCCCTTCATGTCGAAGATGCCGGGCCCGAAGCACTTGTTGCCCTCACGGTGAAACCTGAGTTTTTCGATCGTGCCGACGGGATGCACCGTATCGAGATGGCCGGCGATCAGGATGCCGGGCTCGCCCAGCTTCGGGTGCGGAAAGCGGGCGCGGACGCAGCCGGCAAAACCCTGGCGGCCGGCGATGCGCTCGATGGTCGCACCCATGATCGCCATTTCGCGTGCGGCGAGGTCGAGCATGCGTTCGACCGCGCCCTTGTCCCAGGTCGGACTTTCGCATTCCACCCAGCTTCGCAGCCCCTGCAGCATCGTCTCGGAATCAAAGGGAAGATTGGCCGGGTTCATGAAATTTCTCTTCAGGCTTGAGCGCGCAACATCGGCGTCGCGCGGCCTTACGAAAATCGCCCGCGGCGGATTTGTAAAGTCAAATAGCGGCCGCCGGCTCATTCATTTGTATACGTTCGATTTTGCCAAAACTGGATTGACGCGCCGCGTGCTTGGTGCAAGTCTTCAAATGATCAGGATTTACAGCGTGTTAGTTCGCCTAAATAACGAACTACATGCATAATGAATCATCGGGTTTTGACCAGTTTCACGTCAGGAGAGATCGAATGTTGCAGATCATGCGTCGGAAGCGTCCAGCGATAGCGTCCGCACTTTCAGCGCTCGCGCTTTCGGTGGCGTTGACCTCGTCCGTCATGACCTCGCCCGCTTTTGCCGCCGGCAAGACCATCACCGCGGTGATGCACGCCGACCTGCGCACGCCGGGCATGCAGACCACCGCCTATATCGTGCGCGACTTCGGCTACATGGTCTACGACACGCTGCTGGCGCAGGACTCCAGCTTCAAGGTCCAGCCGCAGATGGCGGAGTACAAGATCTCCGACGACAAGCTGACCTACACCTTCACGCTGCGCGACGGATTGAAATTCCATGACGGCACGCCGGTGACGGCGGAAGATTGCGTCGCCTCGCTGAAGCGCTGGGGCAAGGCCGACGGCATGGGCCAGAAGCTGATGGACTTCACCGCCAGCATCGA
>JBBRSX010000202.1:0-9819 GCA_038244925.1 Hyphomicrobiales bacterium
AAGGCTGCACCGCGCCGCAGCGCGACGAGAACCAGCTGCACGCCGCCGTGGTCGAGCTGGTCACGCACGACGACGCCGAGATCAAATATTCGACGGTGCAGAACTGGTACCCCGGCAATTCCGAGGGCGTCGGCGGCATCTACAATTTCGTCACCAAGCGCGGCGACTGCCGCGGCAACAATTCCAAGATCTCGTGGACCCAGGTCGAGACGGGTTCGGCGATCACCTGGAAATATCCGAGCTGCATCCTGCGCGGCGACAATTCACGCGGCGAGTTCTATTCGATCGCGATCTCGAACGGTCACCAGCAGGTCGACAGCGGCACCAAGATGATCCATCTCGGCAAAAACACCACCAGCCGGATCATCTCCAAGGGCATCGCTGCCGGCGTCTCGCAAAACACCTATCGCGGGCTTGTGACGGCGCATCGCAAGGCGACCGGCGCGCGCAACTTTACCGCCTGCGACTCGCTGCTGATTGGCGACAAATGCGGCGCGCACACCGTGCCGTACGTCGAAGCCAAGAACTCCTCGGCGCTGTTCGAGCATGAGGCCACCACCTCGAAGATTTCGGAGGACGTGCTGTTCTACTGCGTGCAGCGCGGACTGAGCCAGGAAGAAGCCGTCGGCCTCGTGGTCAACGGCTTTGTGAAGGACGTGTTGCAGCAACTGCCGATGGAGTTCGCGGTGGAAGCGCAGAAGCTGATTTCGATCAGCCTCGAAGGTTCGGTTGGATAAACCCTTCGTCCTTTGAGCCGCGCCTGCGGCGCTGCTCGGGGCGAGAAAAGACGGATGAACTAATGTCTCTACTTGAAGTCAAAAATCTGCAGGTTCGTGTCGAGGAGCGTGAGATCCTCCACGGGCTGTCGCTGACTGTGAATGCGGGCGAAGTGCACGCGATCATGGGCCCCAACGGCTCCGGCAAATCGACGCTGAGCCATGTCATCGCCGGCAAGCCGGGCTACGAAGTCACCGGCGGCGAAATCCTGTTTAGGGGCGAGGACCTGCTGGAGATGGCGCCGGACGTGCGCGCCGCCAAGGGCGTGTTCCTGGCGTTCCAGTATCCGGTCGAAATTCCCGGCGTCGCCACCATGAATTTCCTGCGCACCGCGCTTAACGCGCAGCGCAAGGCGCGCGGCGAGAGCGAATTCTCGACGCCGGACTTTTTGAAGAAGGTGCGCGAGGTCGCGGCGTCCCTCAACATTCCGCAGGACATGCTTCGGCGCGGCGTCAATGTCGGCTTCTCCGGCGGCGAAAAGAAGCGCAACGAAGTGCTGCAGATGGCGCTGTTCCAGCCCAGCCTGTGTATTCTCGACGAAATGGATTCCGGCCTCGATATCGACGCGCTGCGTGTCGCTGCCGACGGCGTCAACGCGCTGCGCACGCCGGACCGGGCCATGGTCGTAATCACCCATTATCAGCGGCTGCTCAACTACATCGTGCCTGACGTCGTGCACGTGATGTCGAAGGGCCGTGTTGTCAAAAGCGGTGGCAAGGAATTGGCGCTGGAGCTCGAGGCTTCCGGCTATGCGCAGTTCGAAGACGCGGCCTGAGGCGAAACGGATCTGTGATGAACCTAGCTGTGGCAAAAAACGAAACCGGACGGCCGCTGAGCGACAGCTTTGCGATCGCGCGCGACCGGCTGCCGGGCGCGGCTGAGGCGCGGCGTGCGGCCTTCGAGGCCTATGAGCGCACGGGCCTGCCGAACCGGCGGATCGAGGACTGGAAATACACTGATTTGCGCGCGCTGATGCGCGAAGTGCTGCCGCTGGCGCCCGCGCCGGATGCGGCCGCGCTGAAGGGCGCTGCCGCGGCCTTGAAGCTGCAAGCGGTGAAGGGTGCGCGCCGACTGGTGCTGGTGGACGGCGTGTTCGCGCCAAAGCTTTCCGATCTGGCTGACCTCGAGAAGGGCCTTTCCATTCGCACCTTGCGGGACGTGCTGGAGGCCGGCGACGCCGCGCTGCAGGCGCAACTGTTCTCGCTCGATAGCGCCAATCCGATGGTCGCACTCAACAGCGCGATGATGACCGACGGCGTGGTGATCGAGATCGCCAACGGCGTGGTGCTGACCCAGCCGCTGCAGATCGTCCATATCGCCAGCGCTGCGACGCCTGCCGCGATGTTCACCCGTTCGATGCTGCGGCTCGGCAAGGATGCCGGTGCGACGCTGGTCGAAAGCTATATCGCGGCCGACGGCGCCAAGACCTATCAGGCGCATGACTCGCTGGTCGTCGCCATCGGCGACAAGTCGCGGCTCGACCACGTCCGTCTGGTCGAAGATATCAGTGACGCCTACAACATTTCCTCCGCCGTGGTGACGCTGGGCGCGCATGCGCACTACAACACCTTCGGCATGGTCTCGGGCGCCGGCGTCAGCCGCTACCAGGCGACCATTGCCTTTGCCGGCGAGGGCTCCAGGGTCGAGACCAACGGCGTCAACCTGCTCAACGGCAAGCAGCACGCCGACACCACGCTGTTCATGGATCACGCGGTACCGAACGGCGTCAGCCGCGAAGTCTTCCGCGCCGTCGTCGATGACCGCGCCCATTCGGTGTTCCAGGGCCGTATCATCGTGCGCCCCCATGCGCAGAAGACCGACGCCAAGATGATGACGCGGGCGCTGCTGCTGTCCGACGACGCCGAGGCCGACAACAAGCCGGAACTCGAGATCTTCGCCGACGACGTCACCTGCGGTCATGGCGCGACCACCGGTGCGCTCGACGAGAGTCTGCTGTTCTATCTGCGTGCCCGCGGCCTTTCCGAGAAGGAAGCCCAGTCGCTGCTGATCCAGGCGTTTGTCGGCGAAGCCATTGAATCCATCGTCAATGATGACTTGCGCGAACTCGCGATCACGGCGGCGCAGCGCTGGCTGGAGGCGCGGGCATGACCCATCCAGCAGTCAAGAACGGCACGTATGACGTGGCGCGGGTGCGGGAGGATTTCCCGGCGCTGGCGCTGAAGGTTTATGGCAAGCAACTGGTTTATCTCGACAACGCCGCTTCCGCGCAGAAGCCGAAGGCGGTGCTCGACCGCATGATGCAGGCCTATACCAGCGAATACGCCAACGTGCATCGCGGCCTGCATTACCTCGCCAATGTCGCGACCGAGGGCTATGAGGGCGGCCGCGAGCGGGTGGCGAAATTCCTCAATGCCGGGCGCAGCGAGGAGATCATTTTCACCCGCAGCGCGACCGAGGCGATCAACCTTGTGGCGTCGTCCTGGGGCGAGCCGAATATCGGCGAGGGCGACGAGATCGTCATTTCGATCATGGAGCACCACTCCAATATCGTGCCGTGGCATTTCCTCAGGGAACGTCATGGCGCCGTGATCAAGTGGGCGCCGGTCGACGACGAAGGCAACTTCCTGATCGACGAATTCGAGAAGCTGCTGACGCCGCGGACCAAGCTGGTCGCGATCACCCAGATGTCCAACATGCTCGGCACCATCGTGCCGGTAAAGGAAGTGGTGCGGATCGCGCATGCGCGTGGCATCCCCGTGCTGGTCGACGGCAGCCAGGCCGCCGTGCATCTGGCGATCGACGTGCAGGACATCGATTGCGACTTCTACGTCTTTACCGGCCACAAGCTGTACGGCCCGACCGGCATCGGCGTGCTCTACGCCAAGTATGAACACCTGGTCGCGATGCGGCCCTATAATGGTGGCGGCGAGATGATCCGCGAGGTGACGAAGGACTTTGTCACCTATGGCGATCCCCCGCACAAATTCGAGGCCGGTACGCCCGCGATCGTTCAGTCGATTGGGTTGGGTGCGGCGATCGATTACGTCAATTCGATCGGCCGGGAGCGCATCGCTGCGCATGAGCACGACCTGACCCGGTACGCCCATGAACGCCTGCGCGAGATCAATTCGCTGCGCCTGATCGGCACCGCGCGCGACAAGGGCGGCGTGGTTTCATTTGAGATGAAGGGCGCCCATCCCCACGACGTCGCCACGGTCATCGACCGCCAGGGCATCGCGGTGCGCGCCGGCACCCATTGTGTGATGCCGCTTTTAGAGCGGTTCAACGTCACGGCGACCTGCCGGGCGTCGTTTGCAATGTATAATACCCGTGAAGAAATCGACCATCTGGCACAGGCGCTGATCAAGGCGCGGGAATTGTTCTCATGAGTGACACAGCCGAAGTCAAAGCCGCCAATATGGAAACCGTCTCGGCGCTGCCGCCGGAGGAGACCGAGCGGCTGGGCACCGAGATCGTCGCCGCGCTGAAGACGGTGTTCGACCCGGAAATTCCGGCCGACATCTACGAGCTCGGCCTGATCTACAAGGTCGACCTCAAGGACGACCGCGGTGTCGACGTCTTGATGACGCTGACCACGCCGAACTGCCCGGCGGCCGGCGAGCTGCCGACCATGGTGGAGAACGCGGTCGCCAGCGTCCCCGGGGTCGGCGTCGTCAATGTCAATCTGGTGTGGGATCCGGCCTGGACGCCGGACCGGATGTCCGACGAGGCTCGCCTGGTCCTCAATATGTGGTGAAGCGTTTTCGAGCGAAGTGGGTACCGGTTCGCGTGAAAAAACGCGTAAAAAGTAAGAATTTAACGGCTTTACGGGAAGATCGACGGGCATTGATTTGCCGCTGGGAATGATCACATGACTGCCATGACACCCGCTTCACCCACCCCATCCGCCAAGCCGAAGCCGCGGCCGCGCCCGCAGGTCATGCGGCTGACTGAAGCCGCGGCCCAGCGCATCACGGAACTGACGCAGCGCGCCGATTCCGAGATCGTCGGACTTCGCGTCGGCATCAAGAACGGCGGCTGCGCCGGACAGTCCTACACGGTCGAATACGCCCATGACGTGAAGCCCACCGACGAGGTGGTCGAGGACAAGGGCGTCAAGATCCTGGTCGATCCCAAGGCTGTTCTGTTCCTGCTCGGCACCGAGATGGACTACAAGGCCGACAAGATGCAGGCCCAGTTCATCTTCAACAACCCGAACCAGGTGAGCGCCTGCGGCTGCGGTGAGTCGGTGCAACTGACGGCTGCGAAGTTTTAGACGGTGTCGTCCCGGCCTTGCGCCGGGACCCATAGCCACCGCTGTTGATTCCGGAAAAGATCGTCGACCATACTGCCTTATCGAGAGGCTGCGGCGTATGGGTCCCGGCGCAAGGCCGGGACGACGGGTGGAAAGATGGATCGCGACTTCCTGATCGACCTGTTCACTGATTTCGGACCGGTCACCGTTCGCCGGATGTTTTCCGGGTTCGGTATTTCCGCCGATGGCACCAACTTCGCGCTGGCGCTCCGTTCAGGACTGTATTTCCGCGCCGATGAGGCGTCGATTCCGCAATTCGAGGCGGAGGGCTCAAAGCCGTTTCAATACCAGACAAGGGCCAAGACGGTCACCGTGAACTCGTATTGGGAATTTTTGGCGCGGCTGTTCGACGACACGGAAGAACTCAGCGCGTGGGCGAGGGTGGCGCTGGCGGCGGCGCAACGCGCGGCGCTGAAGAAGCGGCCGAAGGTGAAGAAGGCGGCGAAGGAGGCCGTAGCTAAGAAGCCGGCCGCGAAGAAGACTGTGGCGAAGAAGGTGGGCGCTAGGAAACGGCGCTCCTAACTGTCGTCATTCCGGGATGCGCCACTTGGCGCAGGCCCGGAATCGATACTCACGATCGTGGTTATGGATTCCGGGCTCGCGCTGCGCGCGCCCCGGAATGACGAACGTTGTTGCTGATAGTCCTACGCCACCTGGCTGCGGGTCTCGGCGATGTATTCGGGGTCGGTTTCGCAGATCACGCGGTTGCGGCCGTTGCGTTTGGCGGCGTAGAGGCAGGCATCGGCGCGTTCGATCAGCGAATCCGTGTCGTCGCCCGGCTTCAGCATCGACACGCCGACCGAGATCGTGACGCGGCCGAGAATTTCGCCGGTGGATTTCTTTTTCAATTCCTTTGCCATTACGGCGCGGCGGATGTGATCGGCGACCGTCAGCGCCTGGCGCATCGCGGTGTTGGGCAGCACCACCGCGAACTCCTCGCCGCCGTAACGGGCGGTGATGTCCTGGCCCTTGATGGTCTGCTTCAGGGACATGCCGACCAGCCGCAGCACCTGATCACCGGTGAGGTGGCCGTAGGAGTCGTTGAACGACTTGAAATGGTCGATGTCGAACATCAGCAGCGACAGCGGTTCGCCGCTTGCGAGTGCGGCCTGTACCGCCATGTCGATCGAGCGGTCGAAATATTTGCGGTTGCCGAGGCCAGTCAGCGGGTCCGTCAGGATCTCGGCGCGGATCGCTTCGAGGCTGTGCTGGAGCGTGCTGATCTCGGACTTCGACAGCGACAAGCGGGCTTCGAGTGCCTTGTTGGTGTCGCGCATCTCGTGGGTGGATTTTACCAGCATCTCGACGACCGCCTTGATCTGGTCGGGCTTGCTGGCGACCGCCAGTTTCTGGCTGGCGCCGGTCAGGCTGGCGTCATAGCTCGCCGATGTGCCGAGCGCCTCGGTGATGAGGGCCATCACGTCGTCGATCTCGCCGATCACGCGCGCACCGACCTGATCGATGCGATCGGAGGTCTTGATGTGGGAAAGATAGGTGTCGTAGATCTGTTCGAGATCGGACTCGCTCAGTCTGCCGTTGCGCGCCAGCGTCTCGTTGATGATCTTGTTGAGGGCGGCATTGTATCCGGTCGCGTAGACGTACCAGATTTCGTAGTTGCGCGGCACCGCGGTTTGCCGGAGGGACTTGATTTGCCCCAACGCCACTTCGGCAAACGCCATTGTGCGTTCGTGTTCGTCCAGCAGTTTCACCACTGATCCGTCCCCAATAACCGAGCAGCGCTTCTCGTTGCTCTGCAGCAATGACTAAAATTATCACGCCAAGCTAAAGGAGGAGAATGAAGGGCGGGTAAACACGGGGTTCCCTCCCGGAACCCCGAATGCATATTCAGAGCCTTATCGGTTCTGATTGAATCAGAACCGGCTCTACTCTTTTGTTTTGATGCGTTTTCTTTACGCGAACCGGGGTCCACCCTCGGATCAAGTCCAAGGGCATGCTTCGCTCGAAAACGCGCTAGACCCGGGCGCGAACCGGCCGCAGCAGAAACGCCGGAAGGTGCGAATGATCGGCGGGCTCGGACTCGGCCTCGCGCTGGGCGCGCCGTGGTTCGGGACGGCCGATCGAGGGCACGCGCGAAGCCGGCGCGGGCGCCGGAGGCGTGAATGAATCGGCGGCGGCCTGCGGCTGCTGGTTTCTGTTGCGACCGCCTCGGGACTGCCGTGGCTCACGCGCCTCGGAATTTCTCGGCTCCGAATGCTTCGGCTCAGCGTGCCCTGATTCAGCATGCCTTGGCTCGGCATGCCTTGGCTCGGATTGCCTTGGCTCGGACTGCCTTGATTCAGAATTCCTTGGCTCACGAGGTTCGGAATGCCGTGCCTCGGAATGCCGCGGTTCGCGTTCACCGTGGCGCGCCTCGCGCTCACCGCTGCGCCGCGGCTTGCGTCCGCCGCGTGAGCCTTCCCGCGAGCCCTCGCGGGAGCGGTGTTCGCGCGGCGCGTCGCCTTCGGCGGACGCCTCAGTGCTCACCGAATAGTCGCCCTCGGCGCGCGGGATCGGTTGTCCGATCAGCCGTTCGATCGCGGCGATCGACTTGGTGTCGAGCGAGGTGACGATCGAGATCGCGGTGCCGGCGCGGCCGGCGCGGCCGGTACGGCCGATGCGATGCACGTAATCGTCGGCATGATGCGGCACGTCGAAATTGAAGACGTGGCTTACGATCGGAATATCGAGGCCGCGGGCGGCGACATCGGAAGCCACCAGCAGCGGGATTTCGCCCTTGCGGAACTGATCCAGTGCTGCGGTGCGGGCCGACTGGTCCATATCGCCATGCAGGGCGCCGACGCTGAAGCCGTGCTTCTGCAGAGACTTGTACACGACGGCGACTTCGCGCTTGCGATTGCAGAAGATGATCGCGTTCTGGAGGTCTTTGGCGTCGCGCAGCAGGCGGCGCAGGATATCGCGCTTGTCGTGGGCCTCGCGGCCGCCGGGCACCTGGAATTGGGACACGCCGACCGCCGTGGTGGCCGGCCGGGAGACTTCGATCCGCTCGGGATTGTGCAGGAAAGCTTCGGAGATGCGGCTGATTTCCGGCGGCATCGTCGCGGTGAAAAACAGGGTTTGCCGCGTGAACGGCACCAGCTTGCAGACGCGTTCGATGTCGGGAATGAAGCCCATGTCGAGCATGCGGTCGGCTTCGTCGATGACAAGCAGTTCGACGCCGGTAAGCAGCAGGCCGCCGCGCTCGGTGTGGTCGAGCAGCCGGCCCGGGGTCGCGATCAGCACGTCGACGCCGCGGGTCAGTTTGGTGTCCTGGTCGCCGAACGAGACGCCGCCGATCAGGAGGGCGACGTTGAGTTTCTGGCCGACGCCGTATTTGTCGAAGTTCTCTTTGACCTGGGCCGCGAGTTCGCGGGTCGGTTCCAGGATCAGGGTGCGGGGCATTCGTGCCCGGGCGCGGCCCTTTTCCAGCATGGTGAGCATGGGCAGGACGAAAGCGGCGGTCTTGCCGGTGCCGGTCTGGGCGATGCCGAGAACGTCTCGGCGGGCCAGAACGTGCGGGATCGCCTGTTCCTGAATCGGGGTAGGGGTCGTGTAACCGGTGGCCGCGACCGCGGCGAGGACCTTATCGGAAAGGCCGAGATGGGAAAAAGACATTGAGCCTCTGCTCGACACCGCCGTTCGGAATCGAGGGTAAAAAGGCTGTCGCGTTTTGCCCCGAAACGTCGCGCTTTTTGAAAGCTGGGGGCTCTGACTTACGCAGACGAGCGGCAAACCAGGGAATCGCGTTTCGATCCAAGGCCGCGTTGAGGCGAAACATAGGGTCGAAATGGCTAAAGTCAATCTGGATGGCGTTCATATAGCCGAAAAAGCTTAATGTTTTCGCACAAATAACCGCCAGACCGTCATTTGGCCGTCAAATGCCTCGGGAGCAAGCCACGCCTGCGCCGGGTCACCAAGCGTAGCGCACCACGCCCTTGCCGGCGTAGCTGCGGGTGACCTCGGAGAACTCGCCCTCGAAGGTCGCCGAGGTGGACCAGCCGTTCATCCAGTTCGTTTCCGCGGCAGCCGTGATCAGCGCGGCGTCGCGTGCTTGTACGGCACCGTTCACCACGAAGCCGGCGCCGGGCAGAGACTGGAAGGTGGCCCCGACGGAGCGATCCGGATTGAAATCATGCGCCCAGGCCGCGCGGCCGCGCAGCGTGAGCAGGGCGTTGGTCAGTGCGAAGGATTTGTCGGTGCGCAGGCCGAGTTCGCTGCGGGCGTCGGTGACGCTCTTCGCTGCATAAGCCACCGCAAAGGTGTTGGCGCCCGACACGACGGTTTCGGCATAGTTCGGCAATTCGAACGTCGTGAACTGGCCCGCCGCATAAGGCGTCAGGCCAATGCCTTGCGCGACAAAGCGATAGCCGCCTTCGATACGGCCGGACCACGCATTGGCGTTGAACTGCGCGCGCAACCGATCGACGCCTGCGATGGTGACGGTGCGATCCGTCGTGACATCCTGCCAGCCATAGGCCAGCGCCGCGGAGACGTAAGCGGGGCCTACATTGTGCCGGACGAACGCGCCGGCCTGGAACAGGTCGGAACGGCCGGAGCCAAAACCATTAACGCCGAAATTGCCGCCGCCACCGGCGAGCGCGAAGCCCGCGGTCGTATTTGGCGAGATACGATAGTCGGCGCCGACGGCGGTGCCATAGATGCGGCTGGTCGCGGTATTGGAGCCGAGCCCGGCATTGCCGTCGGTGGTCTGCGAGCCGCCATAGCCCGCCGCCCACACGCTCCAGCGCTGGGTGAAGCTCTCGGCCATC
>JBBRSX010000203.1:0-9723 GCA_038244925.1 Hyphomicrobiales bacterium
AACGTGATCGTGCAGGATCTTGGAGACGGCAAGATCGAGGTAGCTGCCATCGACCCCGCAATCTCCATGGAACATGTCGGAAATCCGAAGCTCAACACAATCGCCGAATCCGTCACCGGCAAGCTTAGGCGCGTTATCGCGACAATTTAATAACGCCCTTTGCACACGTCGGCGGCTGCACCTCGACCGGCGCGTCGTAGCGAAGGCTCTACCAATTAGGGATGACCTTATGCCCGTGGACCAGAAGATCGCCGATGTGTCCGTTGACCGCATGCGACAACCTACCAACCGACATCCTAACCGTACCAGCCGCGGCTCGACGGCGACCGTTCCGGACAAGACCAAGGCGGAGCCAGCGCAAGCCGTCCCCAAGGGCACGATCTACACCTGTCCTATGCACCCGCAGATCCGCCAGGTGGGGCCGGGCAATTGCCCCATCTGCGGAATGACGCTGGAGCCGGTCAAGGCGACGGCTGAAGTCGGCGAAAGCCGCGAACTCACTGACATGACCCGGCGGTTCTGGGTCGGGCTGGTATTAACGCTGCCGGTCCTAGTGCTGGAAATGGGAGGCCACATTCCTGCCTTGGGTCTGCATGATTTGGTTCCGCCGCGCATCTCCATCTGGATTCAATTCGTCTTATCCACGCCCGTCGTCTTGTGGGCGGGGTGGCCGTTCTTCGAACGCGCCTGGGCATCGGTCGGCCACCGCAGCCTCAACATGTTCAGCCTGATCGCGCTGGGGACCGGTGCCGCCTACCTCTACAGCCTGTTTGCGACCTTTGCGCCGGGCATGTTCCCTGCCGGATTTCACGGAATGGGAGGCACCGTCGCGGTTTACTTCGAGGCCGCCGCCGTCATTACCGTTCTTGTGTTGCTGGGCCAGGTGCTGGAATTGCGCGCCCGCGCGCAAACTGGTGGGGCGATCCGCGCATTGTTGAAATTGGCTCCCAAAACGGCGCACCGCCTGACGGCCAAGGGCCCGGACGAGGAAGTCGCTCTTGAGTTGGTCCAGGTCGGCGACCGCCTTCGCGTCAGGCCCGGCGACGGCGTGCCGGTCGATGGCGAAGTGCTGGAGGGCAGGGGCGCCGTGGATGAGTCCATGGTCACCGGGGAGTCGATGCCCGCTGCCAAAAAATCCGGCGACAAGCTGATCGGTGGCACTGTGAATGGCACCGGGTCTCTTGTCATGCGTGCTGATAAGGTCGGCGCGGACACTATGCTCGCGCGCATCGTGACCATGGTCAGCGACGCGCAGCGCAGTCGCGCGCCGATTCAGCGAATGGCGGACACCGTGTCGGGTTATTTCGTTCCGGCCGTGCTCGGCGTGGCTGTCCTGGCCTTCATCGCGTGGGCCGTCTGGGGTCCCGCTCCCGCACTTTCTTACGCGCTTATCGCGGCGGTCTCCGTCCTCATCATCGCTTGTCCCTGTGCGCTAGGCTTGGCGACCCCCATGTCGATCGGTGTAGCGATTGGAAAGGGCGCTGGCGCTGGTGTCCTGATCAAGTCCGCTGAAGCCCTCGAGCACATGGAAAAGGTCAATACCCTGGTCGTGGACAAGACCGGCACGCTCACCGAGGGCAAGCCAAAGGTTACGGCCGTCGTGCCGGCAGCGGGACTGTCGGAGAACGAGCTTCTGCCGTTGGCAGCCAGCCTTGAGCGATCCAGCGAACACCCGCTCGCGGCCGCGATCGTTACAGCGGCAAAGGATCGGGGCGCCTCCACTCAGGAGCCGACGGACTTTGCATCCGTTACCGGTAAAGGTGTAACCGGCAAAATCGGCGGCAGGTCGGTTGCGCTTGGCAATGCAAAGCTGATGGCGGACCTTGGCATTTCGTTCGGCGATCTTAATCAAAAGGCCGATGCACTTCGCGGCGACGGCGCGACCGCGTTGTTTCTTGCGATCGACGGCAAGCCGGGCGGCGTCATCGCCATTGCTGACCCAATCAAGGCTACGACGCAGGCTGCCCTCGATACCCTCCGGAGTTACGGCATACGGATCGTGATGCTGACCGGCGACAACAAAACGACAGCCGAAGCCGTTGCCCGCAAGCTCGGCATCAAGGAAGTCGAAGCCGACGTTCTGCCACAGGACAAGAACCGCATCGTAAAGAAACTCACGGCCGAGGGACGCATTGTCGCCATGGCCGGCGACGGCGTGAACGACGCCCCGGCGCTGGCCGAAGCCTCGGTTGGCATCGCGATGGGAACGGGAACTGAAGTCGCGATCCAGAGTGCAGGGATCACGCTAGTGAAAGGCGATCTTGCGGGCATAGCGCGGGCTATTGTGCTCAGCCGTGCGACTATGCGCAATATCCGCGAAAATCTGGTTTTTGCGTTTGCCTACAACGCGATCGGCATCCCGATCGCCGCCGGGGTGCTCTATCCCTCGTTCGGCATCCTTCTCAGCCCGATAGTCGGAGCACTCGCCATGTCGCTAAGTTCCGTCTCCGTGATCTTGAACGCCCTGCGCCTGCGCACGCTTAAGCTCTAGCTGCGGATTGACCCGGCGGGCGCGTCCCGCTCGTTTTTCGGTGTTGCCAAAGTCCGCTTTGCACCCATTAGCGGGGCACCTCCGCTGAGGGTCGGCCACGCGCCAATTCCTGGAGTGCCATTAAACCAACTGGTGGGCTGGCTTGCCAAGGCACGAAGAACAAATTCTTCGTCATCGATCCGCGCACGCGCTCGATCTGTCGTCGCTCCCCCACCAGTCGCTGCCGAAGCAGCGGGTCGCGGGTGCCGGCGGCGAGCAGGCTCTTGTTGAGTATCCAGGCGTACGGCTCGATGTGCGCGCGTCGCAGGTCTTCCTGCAGGGCGTTGGCCTGGGACACGGGCGTGGTCTCTGGCAACGTGACCAAGAGCACGCGCGTATACGCCGGATCCTGAAGACGCATGAGCGGCGTAATGAGGTGAACGCCCGCCGCGGGCGCCGCCATTTGCCGGGTGATCTGACGATGATAGGCGCCGGTCGCGTCCATCAGCAGGAGGGAATGACCTGTCGGCGCGGTATCAAGCACCACGAATGCCCCCCGCGCTTGCTGTACGATCCGCGAGAAGGCGTGGAAAACGGCAACTTCTTCCGTGCAGGGAGAGCGCAAATCCTCGCGCAACAGAGCCTGCCCCTGTGCATCAAGGTTACGACCGCGATCCTCCATTATTTTCTCGACGTAGCGTTCCGTTTCAGCCTTCGGGTCGATTCTGTCGACTTGCAATCCGAGAACCTCGCCCGCGAGCGTGATCGCAAGATGGGCTGCGGGATCGGTCGTGCTGAGATGGACGGTATGACCACGCTGCACCAAGCCAAGAGCGATGGCGGCGGCGATAGTGGTTTTGCCAACGCCCCCCTTTCCCATTACCATGATCAGGCCTCTCCGATCCGCCGCCAGAAGGTCAATCAGCCGATCCAGATGGGGAAGATCACTGACTATTGTCACGGCGGGATCGGGTGGTGTCAGCGCTTTGTTTGGCTGGGTCGGATTGAACAACGAGCGCAACGCGCTTACCCCCAACATATCAAATGGCCGGAGCGGAATATCGTCTCGCGGGAGCTCCTTGAGCGCCGTCGGGAAATCAGAGAGTGCCTGCTGACCCTGGTCTTCCAGCGACGCGGCGGTAGGGTCGGATCGGTCACTGGCGCGGAACACGCCATTTACAATCAGGCGCTGGTTAGAGAGACCGAGGATCCGGAGTTCCGCCGAGGTTCGCGCCGCCTCGTTGAGCGCGCTGGCTTCCGGCCGCGCCACCAGGATGACGGTAGTCGATGACGGATCGCTGAGCATTGCGAAGGCGGTCCTGAAACGTGCTTCCTGCATCTTGAGCCCGGAATGGGGACCGAGGCAGGAGGCGCCTTGATCATTGACCTCCAGAAAACCACTCCACGCCTTCGGCAGGCTGAGCAGACGAAGCGTATGTCCGGTAGGAGCCGTATCGAACACGACATGATCGTAGCGGCCGCCGTCGCCGGTCACATGCCCGACAAATTCATCGAACGCCGCGATCTCCGTGGTGCAGGCCCCCGACAATTGCTCCGCAACCGTGGTCTTGTCCCGATCGCTGGCGTCCGTCCCCATCTGCGCCAACACCCGCGTTCGATACGCCTCCGCTGCGACGGTGGGATCGATATTGAGGACATGCAAGCGCTCGGCACCGGGAACCGGGACCGGCGAATTGCTCAGGGGCACGTTCAGGATCTCGTCGAGGTTGGATGCGGGGTCAGTGCTCACGATCAGGACCGACTTGCCGCGATCGGCCAGCGCCAACGCTGTCGCGCAGGCAATCGAGGTCTTGCCGACGCCACCCTTGCCTGTGAAGAATAAAAAACGGGTCGGGTTGATGAGAAATCCGGGTCGGTGGACCGAAGCGTTGTCGTTCATCGTGCCCCTTGATCCGGAGTGAAATCGGCCATGAGCTTTTTCCTTTGAAATATCATTGCCCGCGCGCGCCACGAAATGCGCGAGTTGGCCGCGTTGATAGCAACGCTTTGCAGGCAACTTATTGCGATGGATCAAAGGAACCAAAGCCGCGCTTTCGCCGTCTTGCGATCCGAGCGTATGGCTCATTTGGGTTCATCGCGACCCGGTCAAGCCAGCAGCGAGTCCAAGCGTACGCACTCCGATAGGTTAGCCATGAAGATCACGCTTGAGGCCAAACGCGGCGCCTATAGTCGCGCCCGCCGGTTGCGGCGCGAGCATCGCGCCCGCGCGTGGGCTCCCCTCGGATCAACTACACCGAACCTCGAACAACGAAGGAAATAGAGTTGCAGTAACACTTGACACGAAAGTCCTCATACAAGGCTGTGTGAAAACGCGCTTGAGCCAAGGACGCGCAGAATTGTTTTCTCTATTGCTTTCTTCTAACAGAAGTCGTCAGTGCAATTGGTTTCCACAACGACTAAATCGAGACAGAAATTCTACACGCAAGTTCAACGTCGGAGTTTTCACACAGCCTGGGTCAATCGCGACGTTTTGACGGTAGGCCGATCACTTCCGGTCCGCCCTCAACTCCGGACATTTAGCTGTACTACCGAAATTGTTTTCGAACGAAAAACAAAGCTGGTTAAAGCAATGAGTTTTTCGATGAGCACTTAACGAAGCGGGTGCTCGTTGCCCCTTCGCCAAATTCAATAGTGATAGGATCAAGAATTTTCAGCGAATGGGACTGTTTTCTGGACCATGGAAACCATCTGCTGCGCTTGCTCGGCAACTCAGCAAACCGAAAAGCAGCAGCGGTCGTACCTCTTATGGATTTAATGGATTGTTCGGAGTGATAACCTGCTCGCACCTCAATTCGTTTTCCGTCGGAAAAAATCAGAGTCGTTGGAAGAGACCCATCCATAATGGAATCGATGCCGAGTAGCTTTAGGGTAAAACAGGCGCCGCCTGCGGAGCCAGGCGTACGGTCATCAGCGGCAACCCACACTTCACTAACGGGATATTCTTGAGCCAAAACTGCGGATGCCGACAAGCAGAAAATTGCAACCGAAATACGCATTGCTCCATTATGAGTCATGGCGCCGTGCCCTTTAATCCGGCTGGCATCCTATCGCGGGATTAGGCATCGCACACCTCAAAAATTGGGGTGAAACCAGCGGCCGCGGGTAAGGCGCCGATGACCGTTTCCTGCCATCGGACTAAACCGCTCGCCCGGTACGGCACTGGGGCGGGCGACACAGCCAACACGATAGCGCGCCGATCAGCATAGTGCCTCGCCGACGCTCCGATGAACTGGAATCTACTGCTCCGATCAGCAACGACTTGTCGCTGAACGCTTTCATAAAATGCCGACAGGGCTTCGTCTGATGAATTCGAAAAATCCATAGATCATCCTCGACTTGTTTTGCTTGGTCGCCCGGATGAACGGCGCTGCTATTTCGGCGGCGTAAGCCCGCCTGCTGCCGCCCAGCCCGTGTTTGCTGACCTAAACGGGTCCTCTACCAGCATCTTTTGGATATGCTCGCATTAGGGCACTCGAAAGTCCGCAGATCAGCACCGCCGGGGCCGCGTTCGATCTGAGCCAGCTTCATGCGGCTCTGGCAGTTGGGGCAGCGAGGCGGTTCAATGGGAAGCAGCGATGGGTCAGAACGATAATGAGCTTCAGGCATGTGATGCACCATCCTGCATGAGGGTCGGAGCGCGCGGAGAACTCTCAGTCACCGATGATGCCAACGTTGGGGCGGTGATGGATCCACCATGCGCTCGCGAGTTCCATATATTGTGGTCAAAATTGCTCACTGTCAGAATTAGAGGATTTGGCGGCCCGCCCCATGGCTGGAACCTTTACCGCCCAAGTTGACTTATCGATGCACTGCCGGATGTCTTCGCCCAAGGCATCCGATGGAATATCGGCCTCAGCGTGTACCCCCTCGCTGAGGCCGTTTCTTTGAGAGGTGTGCTGACCACCTACAGGACATGCTCCTAGAGCGCAGGCGCTGTTAGCGCGGCCGGGATTATCCGACCCATCTTTGTTGAACCATGTTCGATATATAACTGCCCAGCCACTAACATTACTGCGGCAAATGCGACGGTCAGCATGGCACTGGCTAACTGAGGTAGTTCACTCATTTTTTTGGCTTCACCAAAATTATTCAACTCGTCTTTCACGAGGTTGAACGTTGGTTCGTGGCATTAGCCCAGCCGGACTTGCAGCCGATGGATGGCGCCGTCGTTTTTAAGTGGGAAGGAGAGCGGCCGCGCAGCGATGTCCGCGCCATCGAGCTCCGCCGCCGCGACGCCTCGTTGCACGCTTTGCGGGTTCTCGACCACGATCTCGTACCGTGACGCGCCGTGGCGGAGTGTGATCTCGAAACGGGGCCACGACTTGGGAATGCAGGGGTCAAGGCGCAGAACATTGCCTTCGATGCGAAGTCCAAGGATGCACTCGACTCCCGCGCGCTGCATCCAGCCGGCCGAGCCCGTGTACCAGGTCCAGCCGCCGCGCCCGACATGGCCGGGTGCCGCGTAGACGTCGGCGGCGACGACATAGGGCTCCACCTTGTAGCGGTGCATGTCGATGCGCGTGCGGGCGCGATTGATCGGATTAAGCATCCAGAAGAGCGCCGCCGCCTTGTCGCCCTCCCCGAGGCCCGCAAAGGCCATCACGGACCAGAGAGCGGCATGGGTGTACTGGCCGCCATTTTCTCGCACACCCGGCGGATAGCCCTTGATGTAACCAGGGTCGAGCGGCGAGCGGTCGAAGGGCGGCGTGAACAGCAACGCTAACCCGTCATGGTGCAGAATAAGCTCGCGGTCGACGGCCCTCATACCTTGGGCCGCGCGGTCGGGCCGCGCCGCGCCCGAGATCACTGCCCAGGATTGGGAAATAGAGTCGATGCGGCACTCTTCGTTCGTCGCCGAGCCGAGCGGAGTGCCGTCGTCGAACCAGGCGCGCCGATACCAGTCGCCGTCCCAGGCTTCACTTTCCAACGCAGTCGTCAGCGCCCGCATGTGCTTGCGCCAGTTCGCCGCCCGCGTCGCGTCACCGCGCGCATCGGCGATGGTTGCGAAGGCATCGAGAGCGGCGTGCAACAGCCAGCCAAGCCAGACGCTCTCGCCCCGGCCGCCTTCGCCGACGCGGTTCATGCCGTCGTTCCAATCGCCGCTGCCGATCAGCGGAAGGCCATGGTTGCCGACCGCCAGGCTCGCGTCCAGCGCACGGGTACAATGCTCATAAAGGCTGGCGGTCTCGTCCGAGACGGTCGGCTGGAAGAAGTTGTCGCTCTCGCCTGGCTGCAGCGTCTGGCCTGTCAGGAAGGGGACGACCTCATCGAGTACGAGGGCGTCGGCGGTGACTCTCACATAGTTCGCGACGGCGTAGGCGAGCCAAACGCGGTCGTCCGATATGCGCGTGCGCACTCCCTGGCCTGAGTGCGGAAGCCACCAGTGCTGGACGTCGCCTTCGACGAACTGGCGGCTTGCGGTTCTGAGGAGATGTTCGCGGGTTATCGATGGGCGGATCGTGGCGAGCGCCATACAGTCCTGCAACTGGTCCCGGAAGCCATAGGCGCCGCTGGCTTGGTAGAAACCCGATCGCGCCCAGACGCGGCAGGCGAGCGTTTGGTAGACGAGCCATCCGTTGAGCATGATGTCCATCGACCGGTCCGGCGTCTTGACCTGGACTGCGCCGACGATCTCATCCCAAAATCCACGGACCTCGGCGAGCACGGCGTCCAGGTCCGCCTGACGGTAGCGCGCGATCAGCGACTGCGCCGCCGCCTCGTCCTGGGCGTCGCCGAGGAAGAAGACGATTTCGGCGACACCGTTCGGCTCGATCTCGACCATGGTCTGGAGCGCGGCGCAGGGATCGAGTCCGGAGCCAACCCGCCCCGAAAGCGGAGTCCGATTAATCAGGGCCGCCGGCCAGGCGAGCGCGCCGTTGCGGCCGATAAATTCCCGGCGATCGCCCGTCCAGCTCGTTTGGCGCCCGGCTAGGTCCGCGAAAGCGGAGCGCCTCGCGAAGGCTGGATTCCACAGGTTTTTTGCAAGTATCGCCCCGCTTCCCGGATCGATGCGCGTGGTTATCGATGGCGCAGCCGCGCCGCGGGACGCACCGAGAACCCATTCCACGTAAGCCGTCACCGACAGCCGTCTGGTGCGGCCGGAAAGATTACGCATTCTCAAGCGCGAGATCTTCAGCGGATCGGCGAGCGGCACATATTCGAGTAGCTCCGCAGCGATGCCGTGCGAGGTGTGCTCGAAACGGCTGTACCCCCAACCATGGCGCGCCGAATAGGTGGCCGCTTCGTCCCGGATCGGCAGCGCCGTGGGGCACCAGAGACGTCCGGTCTCCTCATCCCGAAGATAGAAAGCCTGGCCCGGTTGATCAGTGACGGGATCGTTGGACCAAGGCGTCAGCTGATGCTCTCGGCTGTTCACGGACCAGGCATAACCGCCGCCTTCCGCGGACACCAGGAAACCGAAGGTAGGATTGGCTATCACGTTGATCCACGGCACTGGCGTCGATTGGCCCGGGCCGAGGATCGTCACGTAGTCGCGGCCGCCCTCGGCGAAGCCGCCCAGGCTGTTGAAGAACTCCACGCCAGGCGGCCGTTGCGAGATCTGGAGCTCGGAAGCGGGCAGAGCACGCTGTGCTGTGACCCGGGGCAAAGGCCTGGCTTCAGGCGCGCGCTCAAGCTGATCCGCGAGCCGTCCGCGCGATCCGACCAGGATAATACGCGCGACGGACGCAAGAAGACCGAGGGCCTCCGGCGAGGTCAGGTCGGAGCGCAGCATGAATGTGTGCCCGGGTGGCCCATCTTGTCCAATCTGGGGCCGGGACTGGCTGGCCCTCACCAGGGTCTCCAGTGCAATCTGGAGATCCTGAACATAGGAGGAGGCGAGCTCGTTGATGACAACCAAGTCCACCGCAAGCCGTTTCATCCGCCAATATTCCACGGCCTGGAGCGCCTCGCGCGCCACACTGAGTTGGTCGATGTCGGAGATGCGGACCAGGATGATCGGCAGATCGCCAGATATGCCCATGCCCCACAAGCCCGGCTGTCCACCACTCCCGCTTTCGATGGTTTCCGACGGCGAGCGGAGCGCAGGCGCGGCGTAGACGAGGTGACCCGCCAGACGCTGGTATTGCCCGGCCTCGCCGCGAGTAATGCCGAGGTGGTGCAATTGCACTTGGGCTTGCGTCCAGGCGAGCGCGGCGGCGCGCTCGAAGGCGCCGACGTCGTGATGCTTGTCGACCAGATCGAGGATCTCCTTGCGCGAGGAGGCGACCATC
>JBBRSX010000204.1:0-9710 GCA_038244925.1 Hyphomicrobiales bacterium
CGGTTGCCTTCGCTGCGCAACAGCAATTCCCCGCGCCAGGCGCGATGATGACGGATCAGGTCGGCAACATTCTGAAGGAAGCGGTCCGATTGCTGAAAGGCCCCGGCCAGTTCATCCAGCCGCCCCACAGCGACATGGTCTTTCGGCAGCAACGACTTGAATGCGTCGTTCACTAACAGGATTTTGCCGTCGGTATCGGCGATGATCACAGGCTGTTCGGAGACGCGAACGTGGCGGCTGAACTGCTCGAGCTGATCCTGGACAATCAGCGTCCGCACCGCGCGGAACTGCAGCACGATATCCGCCACCGCCTGACCGATCAGGCGCGCTGATGCAATATCGGCTGGTGTCCATGGCTCGGACGTGCCTTCCACCTGCTGGTGCCACTGCGCAAACGACCGGCGCGGCGACAGATCGGACGGATTATCGCCGATCACGAACGGCTTGAGCGGATCACCGCCCCAGGTCACCGTGTGAATCCGCTCCGGCCGGAACCAGATCAGATATTCCCCGGGATTGCTAGAGATCGGCGTCACCGCGATCCCGCTCGCAACTTTAATAATGCCGGCGAATTGCGGAAGATCCAGCCCGAGCGACGCCGTCGTCAGCACCGATCGATCGCGCTGCTGGTCGAGCCAGGCCCCGATCTCCCGGATTTCCTGCGTACCCGGCACCTCACCGGTCGAGATGATCTGGCCTTCGTAGATCAGCGCAGCCCCGGTCGCTCCCAACGGCTGAAGGATCGACTGCGAGCTGTCGAAGATCGCTCCTCGCCAGTCGCCTTCCCGCGACATCGCCTCGATCATGCGCTGTTCAAGCCGCTGCACGAAGATTTCCGACTGACTCTGCGCAAAGCTTTCCAGTGCCGCAATACGGGTCGCGATCGCTTCGGCCAGAAGCTCGCAGACCGCCCGCAACTCGAAATAAATGAAGCGCGGCTCGTAGTGGTGGCAGGCCACGAGCCCCCACAGCTTGCCGCCAACCACCAACGAGATTACCAGCGTGGCACCGACGCCCATGTTCTTGAGATATTGCAGATGGATCGGCGACATGCTGCGCAGGAAGCACAGCGACATGTCGAGATCGCGTCCCGTGATCGGCGAATGCCGCGGCTGCAGCGGAACCGGCTCGTAGTTCACATCGACCAGCACGCGGACCCGGGTGCGTTCGTAGAGCCGCCGCGCCATCTGCGGAATGTCGGTCGCCGGATAGCGGTTGCCGAGATAGGCTTCGAGGTCAGGCTTGCGGCGCTCCGAGAAGACTTCGCCGTGTCCCTCGTCGTCGAAGCGGTAGACCATCACGCGGTCGTAGCCGGTGCGATCCTGAAACAGCGTCGCGGCCTCTTCGCAGAGCGCGCGGAGCGACGACGCGGTGCGGATCTTCTCCAACGCGCTGGCGATATGCCGGGACAGATCGACCGATGGCCCGGCCCGCTCCAGTTCGATCACCAGACCGCCGGCGGGCGGCCGGTGCAGCAGTCCATCGAACTCCGCGTTTGGATTTCCGATCCGGCATCGCACCGCGATCGGCATTCCCTGTGACGTCGGATCGAGATGGGGCAGGATGCGAAACAGTAAATCGCCGTCGAGATCGGCGAGCGCCATGCCGATGACCTGCTTCAGATTGAGAAATTCGGCGGCGTTGGCACTGGCCTGGATAACGCGATGATCGGGTTCGCTGACGACCAACAGCGCGCCATGGGGCTGAATCGACCCCGCGAGATGAATCTCTTCCCGTTCGCAGTTCGAAAGATCGGCTTTTCCGAACGCTGGGGTAGCGATGGAATGCAGCGCCAATTCAGTCCTCTGGGGTTTCCTCGGCGTCCGACCCCTTGTCTTCGAGGCCGTAACGATTGAGCTTGGCATAAAGGCTCTGCCTGCTCAATCCCAGGAGTTCGGCGGTCGCCGTCCGATTGCCGCCCGCGAGTTCCAACGCCTGCTTCACATAATGCTGCTCAACGACGCTCACCGTGTTCTTGACCAGCTTTCGCAGCGAGGATTTTCCGATCTGCTCGCTCATCGATCCCAGCGCCGCCCGCAGCATGTCGCCTTCGCTTCCGGAGGGAAGCCGGCGGGCCACGTTGCGAAGCAGCACGCCGATCTGGCCCCGCTCGCCCTCGCCGGCACCAGCCGAAATTTCCACTTCAGTCTCGGTTCCAAGCTCGCCGCGCACCGACGTCGTGAACAGCCGCACGGTCTTGTGTCGCTGAACATTGGCGAGTAGCGCGTTCAGATCCGCACCCGGCTGCCAGAGCCAGCGTCCGAGCGACTCGCCGACCGCCGATCCCTTTGAGCCGATCTGCACCAGATCGAGAAACGCTTGGTTGGCGTGGCGGATCGTTCCGGTTTCATCCAGCGCCACGAAACCGTCGGGCAAATGATCGACCAATTCCTCGACGGTCGAATGCTCGCCCTTCTCCTTTGGCGCCGACAAATCGGTCGCCGCGGTAAACTGCAGCAGGAACACATGACCGGGTTCCGCCGTGATCAGCGATCCCCGTAGCATCCACGGTTTTGCGTCGGCGCCGAGGTGTACGAGAATGCTCAGTGCCTTGCCGCGCTCGCGGATGCGCGCCAGCATCTCGCGAACAGCGTCGCGATCTTCCGCCGCCACGTCATGCAGCAATTCGCGTCCCGCAAGATCTTCATTGCGGCGGCGCGAGGAATTCAGCGCCTCGACGGCGGTGCGGTTGGCTTCCATGATACGCAGATTGGCCGCGGAAACGATCATGACCGCTTCGTTCGAGGCGTCGAACACCAGCCGGTAGCGCGTCTCGATTTCGCGGAGCTTCCAGTAGTCGCGCTCCATGGTCTGTTGGGCTGCGATGAGACGCGACTGCAACTCGGCGACGGCCTGCAAGTTCTTCCCGATCGCCAGCATCCCGGCACGGCCACCGAGCAGCACGGTGGTGTATTCCATCGGAATTTCCAGGCCGCTCGGAAAGCGCTGGTTGATCTGGCGGAAGGCCGAAATGCCGGAGACGCGGGCGTCATCGACCATCCGCTTGACCTTGTCGCCGCCCATCTCACCGGCAACTTCGACCCAGGGACGGCCCAACCATCCATCGACGCTCTCGTCGCTCATCGCCGGCGACAAGGTGGCTTCGCGGATCACGCCTTCCATGTCGAGAAGGAGTGTGATGTCGGGCTGTACGGTCGGTAATGCGGCCATTCGATTTATCTGCCGATCATTTTTCCAAAGGGCGAAAGCTGCAATCGAACCATCGTAACAGCGACAGCCAAATTCATGCACGTAATATGCCAATGTTACCTGACACTCGGGTACGCAATACCGACGTTTGCTCTCTATGAATGCACAGAATCCAGCGATCAAGTCAAGAACCACCTATGTTTTGAAGGTTTTAGTTGTCACATATCCTTTACATCGGCCCGGAACCGGCACCGGATACCGGGGTTAAGGTAGCGTCGAACCCGAAGGTTCTGCGTGCACCCCGATAAATTTCGTTCAAACCGACGTCAGAAACGACAACAATGTTTGATAGTTGCGACTGTCAATGTATCTTAACAATCGAGTCATAAGGCAAAGTTGAAGTCAGTCAGGGAGAGAAACGTGCAGGCCAAACTTAAAATCCTAGCTCTGGTTGCTGCCAGCTTGGCCCTTCCGGCAGGTGCGGCATCCGCACAGGACGCCGCCATGGGCGAGCAGATTTTCAAACAATGCATGACCTGCCATCGCATCGGTCCGGATGCCAAGAACCTGATCGGGCCAGTCCTGACCGGGGTCATCGGCCGGCAATCCGGCACCGCACCCGGCTTCTCCTATTCGACGCTCAACAAGTCTGCCGGCGAGAATGGACTGGTGTGGTCCGACGATCTGATCATGCAGTACCTCCCCGATCCCAACGCGTTCCTGAAGAAGTTCCTGACCGACAAGGGCAAGGCTGACCTCGCGGTGGGATCAACCAAGATGGCATTCAAGCTTGCCGACGAGCAGAAGCGCAAGGACGTGATCGCCTACATCAACAAGTTCTCCGAAAAAAAGTAACCGCGTCTCACCGGCGCTAGCCGCGCCAGCGCCGGCTGAGATCGACACAATGCGCCACGCCTGCTGCGGCGAGACTGCCGCAGCAAAGTTCCCAGCCTGCTCCGCCCAATGCCAATCGCAGCGCGAGCAGCAGAAACGCGCCGGCAAAAAGGTTGGGCAGCAGATCCATCGGCGAAACGCCGCCACCTCGCGATCGCCAATATAGCACCAAGCACACCGCCTCGATCGCGGTCAGAATCAGGATCAGATCGACAAGGCGTCCGCTCGCAAATAATTCAGCCATGAGGGACAGTCACACACTGGCGATATCACGGCAACATCACTGCGCGTTTATGTAAACGGACCATTCAGACGGACGACCGTCAGGTTGAGAAACGCCGCGAACGAGACCCACAGCAGATAGGGGACGAGATAGAGGCTCGCCGGCCGTGCAAACCGCCAGAACACCAGGATCGGCAGCAGGATCGACAGCCAGAGAAACATCACCTCGATCAGCGCCCAGTCCGGACGCCTCAGCGCGAAGAACAGTGTACTCCACAGCACGTTCAAAGATCCGTTCAGCGCAAACAGGCCGACCACCCATTCGCGTTGCGTGCGACTGTCGGCGTTGCGCCAGGCATAGACCGCGGACACCGTCGCCAGCGCAAAGATCGAGGTCCAGGCCGGACCGAACAGCCAGTCCGGCGGCTGCCATGACGGCTTCAGCAGGCTTTGGTACCAGATCCCGGTATCCGTCAACGTTCCGCCGAGCACGCCGATGAAGATCGCAACTGCGGCCGCGATCAGGACCGGCTTCCAGAAGCTACGGCGCGAGACCATTACGCCTGAGCCAGCCCAGCCATGTGGGCGAGGTTCTTGAAGAAGATCCGCACATGGGCGATCGGCTTGGCGCGCACGAGTTCCTTGTTCATGTAGGCATCCCATGTCAACTTCTGGACATCGCGGTCGCGACAAATGCTGACAAAGCGCTCGCGGCGACGGTCGTTGGAATACCAATACCACTGCATAACGCCGAGAATCCAGAACACGATTCCGTGCATCCGCATGAAACGCTTCCGTGCGGTGCGCAACGCCCTTGAATCGCCGGTTTCGAGGAATTCATCCACCGCTTCCGCCGATAGCCGACCGCCGATCATGGCGTAATAGATCCCCTCGCCCGACGCCGGTGCGACAACGCCTGCGGCATCGCCGGCCAGCAGAACACTGTGGCCGTCGTCCCAGCGTGGCAACGGGTGAAGCGGGATAGGCGCGCCTTCACGCCGTATGGTCTCGGAATTGCCGAGACCCGCGGCATCCCGCAAGCCACCGACAGAATTGCGCAGCGAAAAGCCCTTGCGGGCGGAGCCGGTGCCGACGCTCACGGTATCGCCATGCGGAAATACCCAGCCATAGAAATCCGGCGAGACGGTGCCGCGATAGTAGACGTCGCAGCGTGTGCCATCGAAGCTCGCTTCCTTCGGCGAACGGACGATCTCGTGATAGGCAAACACATAAGGCAGGCGATCGGCGCCCGGCAAGCATTGGCGGGCCACGGCCGACAACGCGCCGTCGGCGCCGATCAGCGCGCGGGCGCGAACGGACGTCTCCACCATGGTCCCGTTGGCCGCGTGTTCCTCATAATAGACGATGGTCGCGCCAGTTTTGTCACGTTCGAAACGCTTGAACAGACCGGTTCGCTGCTTGGCACCGGCTCCGGCGGCGCGCTTTCGCAACCACTCGTCGAACACATCGCGATCGACCATGCCGACGAACCCGCCGTCGATGGGCATATCGACCTGCTTATTCGATGGCGACACCATCCGTGCCGAGTTGACGCGCGCCACCAGCAGATGATCGGGAATATCGAAGTCGCGGATCAGCCGCGGCGGAATCGCGCCGCCGCACGGCTTGATACGGCCGGCGCGATCGAGCAGCAGGACGGTACGCCCGAGATTGGCGAGATCGTGCGCGGCCGTCGCACCGGAGGGCCCACCGCCGACCACCACGACATCAAAGATTTCCGAAATGGTCATAATTCAGTTCCCCCTGCGAAAGCGGCCACACGCAGATCGCCCGCCACGCCCAGCCGCGACACACTTTTTGCCGGCGCACGATGAACCCAAACCGCCATGAAAGCGGCCACAACGAACAATCCGGCTTCGGACGCAAACACCGTGGAATAGGACAAAGCCGGCGACGTCAGCACGTAGCGCGCGATATCGCTGGCGAGGGTTCCGAGGAACCCGCCGATCCCAAATGCGAAAGCCTGCGCTGCGCCCCACAGGCCCATCCGCACGCCCTCGCGCTTCTCGCCGCCGGCGCTGACCAACGCCATCATCGATCCGATCGCAGCCACCGCATAAGCGCCGTTGGTGACGCCGAGCATGAACACCGTTTCGCGCAAAGGCCATAACGGGCCGACGACGGCCGCCGCTGCCAGACACAACAAGGCGATGGCTGAAGCGAGACATCCGCCTACCGTCCATATTTGCAGGTTGCCCCGTGAACGCGGATAAATGGCACCAATCAGCGGCACCAGCGCCATCCCGATCAGGGTTCCGCCATGCTGAACGCCGGAAAGCTTTGTCGTCTCACCGGGGGTGAAGCCGAACACCACGCCGGCGAACGGCTCGAGAATGAGGTCCTGCGCGCTATAGGCCAGCATCGAGACAAAAACGAAGATTGCAAACCGCCGCGATTTCGGTTCGGTCCAGACTTCCATGAAGGCTTCACGGAAGGAGGACTGGCGCGATGGCATATTCGAACGAGATTGCGCCATCGCAACGGCGTTGCCCTCGATGCCCCATACGCCCATCATCGTAAGCAGCATCGCTACAACGGACACACCGCCGGACACAACGACCAGCCGCTGCGGCGAAAAGGGATCGAGCAGATGGCCGGCTACGCCGGTCGTCACAATGAAACCCGCGATCATCATCACCCAGACGATGGTCGCGGCCGCCGCACGCCTGACGTCATCAGTGCGCTTGGCCAGCAGTACCAGCAGCGACGTGCCGGCGGCGCCGACCCCCGCGCCGATCAGGCAGAAGGCGATTACCGCGAGTGCAATACCGAACAGCGGCTGTGTCGTCATCCAGGCCGTTGCGACCGACGCCATCAAGCCGCCGGTAGCCAGCACCGCCATGCCGCCAACGATCCATGGCGTTTTGCGCGCGCCAATATCGGAGCCATGGCCCCAGGCGGGGCGGAACACCTGAAGCGCATAATGAATAGCGACCAGCGCTCCCGGCAGGATCGCCGGCATGGCGAGTTCGACCACCATCACCCGGTTCAACGTAGAAGTGGTGAGCACCACGACGGCCCCGAGGCCGGTCTGGACCAGACCAAGCCTGACAATGCCGAACCATGAGAGGACTGGAAGGTTCATGGTCACCCTGCCCTCATCGACGCCAGCGCAAAGGCGCTGATGAGCATACCGACCACGTAAGCGCTGATCCCGGTCGCGTTATACCAGGGCGCACGCTCGCGCGGGCTCTTCAGGAAATGCGCCATCAGGAACAACTGTGCGATCAGCAGCACGCCGACCCCCGCGGCGTAAAACGGCCGCTGCCAGTTCAGCAGAAGTCCGACGACAACGACCTGCGGCACCGCCATCACCAGGCAGGCAAAGCGCGCGGCGTTGCCGACGCCAAGCAGCACCGGCAGCGAATCGATGCCCATCCGCTTGTCGCCTTCGACTGACTTGAAATCATTCAGCGTCATGATGCCGTGGGCGCCGACACTATAGAGCAGCGCGATCACCACGATGCGCCAGTCCGGCATGGATGTGCTCATCACGGCCGCACCGGTGAACCATGGCAGGCCTTCATAGCAGAGCCCGCATGCGGCGTTGCCCCACCAGCCGTTCTGTTTCAGCCGGATCGGCGGCGCGCTGTAGGCCCAGGCCAGCACGAGCCCGAAGACGGCCGCGGCAAAGCCCCAGATGCCGAGCACCGTCGCAAGCAACAGCGAGAGGGCCGTCCAGATGATTGCGATATAGAGCCCCCATCGACCTGGAATTCGCCCCGAAGGAATCGGACGATTGGGCTCGTTGATGGCGTCGACGTGGCGGTCGTACCAGTCATTCACGGCCTGGCTGGTGCCGCACACCATCGGCCCGGCAAGCAGCACGCCGGCGATGATCAGCGGCCAGCGCTGGCCCGGCGAGACGCCAGACGAGACGATGCCGCAACCGAGCGCCCACATCGGCGGAAACCAGGTGATCGGCTTCAGCAGCTCCAATACGACCGATGGCGCGGGACGGGTGATAACGGCGCTATTCATCTTCGGCCTCGCCTTCCGGTGGCTGTTCATCAAGCCCAAATCGGCGAAGCTTGACATAAAGGCTCTGGCGGCTGAGCCCAAGCATTTCCGCCGCGGAAGCCCGGTTGTCACCGGTCAATTCCAGCGCCGCCTCGATCGACAATTTTTCGATCACATCGGTGGCCTCGCGCACGAGATCGCGCAACGGAACGCGGCCGATCAGTTCCGTGAGCTGCGCGACCGAACGCGGCAGCTCCCGCGCCGAAGCGGGCTGGGCCGAGAGCCGCTTCTCGACATTGCGAATCGCAAAGCCAAAGCCTGGTCTGTCGTCGCCGTCGGCCAACGCCACTGCGGAAACTTCGACATCCGCTGTTCCACCGTGTTCGCCGCGCAACGCGGTCGCGAATAGCTTGATCGAGCCGTTCTGGCGAAGATTGGCCAGCGCCACGGAAAAATCGATGCCGGCACGGCCGAGCCAGCGATCGAGCAATTCCCCGCGCGACTGCTCCGCGCTGCCAAGCTGCGCCATCTCGATGAAGGCGACGTTTGCCCTGACGATGCGGCCGTCGGACTGGGTAATGACCAACCCATCGGGGGCGACTTCGAAGAATTTCAGCAGCGCCGCGGTTGCCTTCAACGCGCTGCTTTCTGGCAGCATGGCTCGCGACGACAGCCGCACCAGAAACAAGGAGGCGTGCTCCTGCCGGAACAGCGACGCGGCCACGCTGCACTCCCGCTCGCCCTTCGCAAGCCGGACGTGGATGCTGCCGTCCCGACCAGTGGCACGCACATCGGCCAGCAGAGTCTGCACTTGCTGGGCGCCGTCGGCATCGAAATGGTTCGGCAAGGCCGACTTGAGAACCTGTGGTGCGCTTTCATCCATCAGCGCCAGCGCCGCTGGATTGGCGTCAAGGATCACGCCACTGCCCGCGTCAACGATCATGACCGGCTCCGACGAGACCTGGAACAGCAGCCGGTATCGCGTTTCGGCATGCCGCAGGCGGACGTAATCGCGCTCCATCGATTGCTGGGCGTTGAGCAGTCGCTGCTGCATGGCTGCCAGCGGCCGCAGGTCGCGCCCCACGACCACGAAGCGGCCGTCGCGCTCGATCGTGATGGCCGAGTAGAGCACCGGAATGTCTTCGCCGCCGGGAGATGCATGGTTGAGCTGGCGCCAGTTCGACGATCCCCGCTTGACGGCATCCGCGAACATCTCGCTCACTTTGGTTTGGGTGTCCGGTGTGACGATCTCGGCGAATTTCGAGCCGAGCCACCTGCCATGGCCATCCAGTTCGAGCGACAGTTCTTCCTTGTTGAACGCCACGTCGCGGATGACACCTTGCCGGTCCACCACGACGGCGACGTCGGTCGCCGCCGCGATCAATTTCGCCGCGGACAGTGCACCGAGATCGCCAAGCGACTCCTTCGGAGATTTGAACACCTGCACCAGGGCAAATATCCTC
>JBBRSX010000205.1:0-9483 GCA_038244925.1 Hyphomicrobiales bacterium
AGCCGTAGTCGGCGAACTTCGCCAGCAACTCGAAAATCGTATCGGCATGGCCCTTCGGGATGCCGCGCTCGACCGCGCCGGAAATGAAGCGCTTGCGCTGCTGCTCCATCTCTTTGCGGATTTTTTTACCCATCGCGCGGCGCAACAGGTCAGCGTCGCCGAGGGTGAAGCCCGCCATCACCTGCGCGATCTGCATCACCTGTTCCTGATAGATGATGACGCCGAAGGTTTCCTTCAGGATGGGCTCGAGCATCGGATGCAGATATTCCGGCTCCTCGTCGCCATGCTTGCGCGCGCACTAGGTCGGAATGTTCGCCATCGGACCCGGGCGATAAAGCGCCACCAGCGCGATGATGTCCTCGAAACGGTCGGGGCGCATGTCGACCAGCGCCCGGCGCATGCCCTGGCTTTCCACCTGGAACACGCCGACCACATCGCCCTTGGCGAGCATCTGGTAACTCGCCGCATCGGTGATCGGCAGCGTCGCCAGATCGACGTGGATATTGCGCTGCTTGAGAAGTTTCACCGCGACATCGAGTACGGTGAGCGTCTTCAGGCCGAGGAAGTCGAATTTGACGAGGCCCGCCGGCTCGACCCATTTCATGTTGAACTGGGTCACCGGCATGTCGGATTTGGGATCGCGGTAGAGCGGCACCAGTTCGCTCAGCGGCCGGTCGCCGATCACGATGCCGGCGGCGTGGGTCGAAGCGTGCCGGGTCAGGCCTTCGAGGCGCTGGGCGATGTTGAAAGCGCGCGCCACCACCGCATCCTCGTCGCGGAATGCCTGCAGCTTCGGTTCACTGGCAATCGCCTCCGCCAATGTAACCGGCGCGGCGGGATTTTGCGGGACGAGTTTTGTCAGCTTGTCGACCTGCCCATAGGGCATCTGCAGCACGCGGCCGACGTCACGCAGCACGCCGCGCGCCTGCAGCGTACCGAAGGTGATGATCTGGGCCACCTGATCGCGGCCGTAGCGCTGCTGCACATAGTCGATGACCTCGCCGCGCCGGTCCTGGCAGAAGTCGATGTCGAAGTCCGGCATCGAGACGCGTTCCGGATTGAGGAAGCGCTCGAACAGCAGGCCAAACTGGATCGGATCGAGGTCGGTAATGGTCAGCGCATAGGCGACCAGCGATCCCGCGCCGGAGCCGCGGCCCGGGCCGACCGGAATACCCTGGGCCTTGGCCCATTTGATGAAGTCGGCGACGATCAGGAAGTAGCCCGCATAGTTCATGCGGTTGATGACGTCGATCTCGAACGCCAGCCGCGCGCTGTAATCTTCCTCGGTCGTGCCTTGCGACAGGCCATGGACCGCAAGCCGGCGTGCGAGGCCCTCCTCCGCCTGACGCTTCAGTTCGGCGGCTTCCTCGCTTACCGCATCGGATCCCGTGGTCGCGCCGACGGTGAAACGCGGCAAAATCGGCTTGCGCGTCATCGGCCGGAACGAACAGCGTTCGGCGATCTCGACGGTAGAGGCCAGTGCCTCCGGAATGTCGGCAAACAGCACCGCCATCTCGGCGCGGGTCTTGAAGCGGTGGTCGGGCGTCAGCTGCTCGCGGTCGGTCTCGGCGATCAGCTTGCCGCCGGCGATGCACAGCAGCGCGTCGTGGGCCTCGTAGTCGTCATTGCTGGCAAAATAAGGCTCGTTGCTCGCGACCAGCGGCAGGCCCTTGGCATAGGCCAGATCAATCAGACCGCTTTCGACGCGGCGTTCCTTGTCGATGCCGTGGCGCTGCAGTTCGACATAGAGGCGATCGCCGAACAGCCTGGTCAGCGAATCGCAACGCGACGCGGCGAGCGCGGCATGGTCGGCGTGCAGCGCCAGCGAAATCGGGCCGTCGGGGCCGCCGGTGAGCGCGATCAGGTCTTCCGCATCGCCCTCGAGCCATTCCAGCTTGATATGCGGCGACTGGTGGATCGGCGTTTCCAGGAACGCCCGCGAGTTCAGCCGCATCAGGCTGCGATAGCCACGCTCGCGCGCCGCCAGCAGCACGATTCGCGACGGCGCCGCCGAAAGCACGTTGCGTGCATTGGGGTCCTGGTCGCCGAAATCGATCGCGAGTTCGCAGCCGACGATCGGCTGGATGCCGTAGCCCGCCATCTTGTCGGAGAATTCCAGCGCCCCGAACATGTTGTCGGTATCGGTCAGCGCCAGCGCCGGCTGATGGTCCCCTTTGGCCAATTCGCCGAGCTTGGCGATCTTGATCGAGCCCTTCAGCAGCGAATAGGCCGAATGAACATGGAGATGAACGAATCCGGCATTGGGCATGGCGACTTAACGGGCTCTGGCATCGTGGGTGGGCGCGATCGTCAAGCCATTCCGGGAAGCTCAGGCTCCCGCAAACGCCGACTCGCGTGGCCCGCGATGGTGATGCCTTGGCCTTGCGGAGTCCACGCCGAACGCGCCTTGCGTCCGCGCCATCCGGCTTATCCCCAGCGGGCGCCTCGGGGGCCGCGTTGGCTCCGTCCGCCCCGCGTCCCTCAGAGCTGCGGGATCACCTGCGCCCAGACCGCAATCATCCCGATAAACAGCGAAATCGACGCCAAAGCCGCAGCTTCTTCCACAAACATCCTCAACATGGTCCCGACTCCGATCCAAGAACATATGAGGAACATTGTTCCTTTTTTGTTCTGAGAGTCAAGGTGGGTCGTGGGTGAGTTTGAAGAATGCCCCCGAAAGAACTCGATTGGTTAACTTCGGAACTCAGGAAGAAGGACTACCGGTGTCTGCAACTGAGTCGGTGTGAATCCGACACTCCAACGGCGATTGCCGGCGTTACCTCGAGCGTCTGATGGATGCGGACGAAATTGTTGGTTGGCGTCCCTAGGGCGTTTAGGGGGTCATTTCCGGCCCCCGTGGGATTTTGCAACCGACAGCGCGTAGGTTCCCGCGAAGATCAGGATTGCGGAAACGACCGTCAAAGCGATGAACTTTTCCATCCCGAAAATATGCGCCTGGCCGGGTTAGTTTTCCATCACTGGAATCTGCCACATTCAAACTGACCCTACCCAAGAGCGGGACATAAGGAGCGTGCCGAAGCAGATCCCTTGGTTAATTCCGCGGGCCCGCCAATTAAGGCGCGACGAAATGGAGAACAAAAGCCGCCGCGACACAGGTCGCGATGGCGATGATTCCGCCCCTCCGCCTGTCGGGGATAACGCCAAGCGTGAGCACCCCCAGACCGGCCAGGAGAGCAATTTTGACAGCGATCGTAGCCATGGGCGGGGCCTTGCTTGCGGAGCATCCATAATATGCGCCCGCGCCGGCCGGCTTTCCAGCCCACGGGCCAGCCGAATCGAACTGACCCGAGGAGCCCCCGGATTCAGGGCATTCGGGCGCTACTTGGCGTAGCCCTGCGATCGCAGCCAGGCGATCTTGCGGTCGCCCGCCAGCCACTCATCGACCTCGGTCTTGGTGGTAAATCCGGTGACATAGCGAACTTCCGTTCCCGGACAATGGGCCTCGATTTGCCAATCGCCTTCGGTGATTCGCTTCGGGGAAAAGGTAACGCGGGGAGATTTTTTCATGCCGCATATATGGCCCTGAACCGAGTCGATTCCTAGGCGTCGTCAGGGGCCGCCACAATCAAATTGCCCCCTGGCTGTCCGTCAGCGCGGGCGGCTGTTTCCGACCGGTAGTCGCCTGCCTCCGCACCAACGAAAAAGCCCCGGGTCAATGCCCGGGGCTCTCCGTCTTGAGCGCTCGCTAAAGCGCGCGAGATCAGTACCTCGCGATCCCCGGGCCGCCGAACTTGTAGTTCAGGCGAGCGGTGACGAGATCGACGTCCTGACGGATGCGATCGCTGGCGACAATACCGGCCGGGCTGGTGAAGGCGTAGGTCTTGTCCTGCATGAACAAGTGATCGTATTCGATGCCGACCGACCAGTTCGGAGCGAAGCCGTATTCGAGGCCGACGCCGATGGTGCCGCCCCAGTTGGTATCGTCGTTGGCGGACGCGAGGAGCGCGCCACCCGGCGCGTTGATGCGGTAGCGATTCGAGGTCACAGCGGCACCGCCCTTGACGTAGAGCAGCGCGTTGTTGAAGGCGTAACCGATCTGCCCGGTGAACAGGCCGAAAGCCTCAACCTTCGAGTGGTTCACGGAACCAGGGCCGAAGAGCGTGCTGGCGTTGCTGCCCGAGAAGTCGGCCCAGTTGCCTTGGCCTTCAACGCCGAACACGAAGGTGCCGGCCTGCCAGCGGTAACCGACCTGGCCACCGATGGTGCCACCGTCTGCATCGTGGGAACCCTCAGGACCGACCGCGAACGGCGCGGTCGAATCCCAGCTGTTGTGGCTCGAACCCCAACCACCGTTGGCGCCGATGTAGAAACCGCTCCAGTCATACACAGCGACCATCATCGCGGGCGCCTTGGTGTAAGGACGCGCAGCGAGATCCGCAGCGACTGCCGGCGCACCTGCGCCGAGCGCAATCAGGCTGGCGGTAACAAGCAAAATCTTCTTCATTCTTTTATCCCGTTTTCAGTGTGTACAGCCCCCAAGGCCGTGCTCAGGCTCATAGCATTCTCAGTTTGAATTGCTGTCACCTCACAGCAACAGCACACACGAAACAACGTTGACGGAAACGTGAGTTAGTATTGCGCGAGTGGAACTTTTCGAAACATTGTGTCGCAAGCTTGCCGCAATATTTTCACATTTTGATTTTGCGGCGGCATTGCGCCTGAGAATGTGTTGACGAGATGGCGAACACATCGCTTGAGTTGATGAAATGGAACCGATGAAGTGCTGATGACCGTGAGGAGACTCGAGATGAATAAAGCGATTGTGATCTTGCTGACCGCAAGCGGACTGGCCGCACTCACCGCGGCACCCGCCGCAGCGGTCGGCACCCGCTATCCGTTCTGCATTCAGGGCGATGAGCAGCCGGGACTCAGCAACTGCACTTTCACCAGCTACGAACAATGCCAGGCCACCGCATCGGGACGCCGTCTGTGGTGCGTTGCCAATCCCTATTATGCCGGCGGGCGCGAGTCCCCGCCGAGCGGTTATCGGCCCATGCCCGGCCGCACGCTGCCGCCGGCCCCGGGCTATCCCCGCTACTGAGCGCACTGCGGCGCATCCCCGCGGGTCAACGGCGCGCGAACGTGATTTGACGCGGGTCCGGGCGAATTGTCTGCTGCGCGACGGAAAGTTCCGGAACACAGGAGGGATGCATGCGGAAGGCGTTTGTGGCGCTAGCGGCAGCCTATGCCGTTTTGGTTGCGGTGCCGGCCATGGCAGGCGGGCTTCCCTCGGGCGTGGGCGCCTACTGCATCAAGGGATGCGATTACGGCGGCGGCATCGGCGATTGCAGCTTCGCCTCGCTCGCGCAGTGTCAGGCGACGGCCTCCGGGCGCGTTGCGACCTGCTCCACCAACCCCTATTTCAGCGCAAGGGCGGAAATGCCGGCCGATCAGGGCCGTATGTCCCGAAGGAGATTCTAGTGCGCGCTCCAGCTTTGGCCGCTCTCGCCGCCGCAACGATCTGGCTCGCCGCACCGGCGCAGGCCCAGACCTACGGTTCGAACTACCCGGTCTGCCTCCATGTCTACGGTCCGGTCACCTACTATGAGTGCGGCTACACTTCGCTGCCTCAATGCAACATGTCGGCCTCGGGTCGGTCCGCGCAATGCGTGATCAACCCCTATTTCGCCAACGCTTCCCAGGACCGGCCGATGCGCAGGCGGCATCGCGGCGTCTACTGAGGCGACCTGTACAGAGACCGGCGTAACCGCCCGGCGTTACTCCAGCTCGACGACCTTGCCGTCGACCAGCGACACCCGGCGATCCATTCGGCCGGCGAGTTCCATATTGTGGGTGGCGATCAGCATCGCGACCCCGGTCGCCTTCACCAGCTGCATCAGCGCGTTGAAGACGTGCTCGGCGGTATTCGGATCGAGGTTGCCGGTCGGTTCATCGGCCAGCAGCGCCCGCGGTGCGTTGGCGACCGCGCGCGCAATCGCGACCCGCTGCTGCTCGCCGCCGGACAATTCGGACGGCCGGTGCGTGATGCGCTCGGCGAGGCCGAGATAGGACAGAATTTCGGTCGAGCGCTTGATGGTCTCGGCGCGCTTCAGGCCGCGGATCATCTGCGGCAGCATGACGTTCTCGAGCGCGGTGAATTCCGGCAGCAGCCGGTGCGACTGATAAACGAAGCCGATATCGGTGCGCCGGATATGGGTGCGATCGATATCCGACAGTTGCGAGGTCGGCGCCCCCGCGACATAGACCTCGCCGTCATCGGGGCTTTCGAGCAGACCGGTGATATGCAGCAGCGTCGATTTACCGGAACCCGACGGCCCCACCAGCGCCACCGACTGCCCGGCCCACAGCGCCAGCTTGGCGCCGTCGAGAATGGTCAGCGCCGCCTCACCCTGCTTGTACTGGCGTTTTATCTCGTGGAGATAGATAACCGGTACATCTTCCGCCGCCTCGGCCATCTCGTCCTCACTCGTACCGGAGCGCATCGACGGGATCGAGCCGCGCCGCGCGCCACGACGGATAGAGCGTCGCCAGGAACGACAGCGTCAGCGCCATGATCACGACCGCCGCCGTCTCGCCGAAGTCGACCTCGGCCGGCAATTTCGACAGAAAGTACAGTTCCGGCGAGAACAGCTCGGTATTGGTCATCCAGGAAAGGAATTGCCGGATCGATTCGATATTCAGGCAGATCAGCATGCCGACGAAAAAGCCGGTCAGCGTGCCGACCACACCGATCGCAGCCCCCGTGATCAGGAAGATCCGCATGATCGAGCCCTGCGAGGCGCCCATGGTGCGCAGGATGGCGATGTCCTGGCCCTTGTCCTTTACCAGCATGATCAGGCCGGAGACGATATTGAGCGCCGCCACCAGCACGATCATGGTCAGGATCAGGAACATCACGTTGCGCTCGACCTGCAGCGCGTTGAAGAAGGTCGAGTTGCGTTGCCGCCAGTCGACCAGGAAGACCGGCCGTCCCGCCGCCTCCGTCACGGTCTTGCGGAAGGTGTCGATCTTGTCCGGATTGGTGGTGAACACCTCGATCGCGGTGACGTCGTCCTTGCGATTGAAATAGGCCTGCGACTCCGGCAGCGGCATGAACACGAAGCCCGCGTCATATTCCGACATGCCGATCTCGAACACGGCAGTGACCTTGTAGGGCTTGATCCGCGGCGTGATCCCCATCGGCGTCACCGCACCGCGCGGCGCCACCAGCGTGATGCTGTCGCCGGCATGCACCGACAATTGATCGGCCAGCCTGCGCCCGATGGCGACGCCCTGCCCCTCGTCGAAGCCTTCCAGGGTGCCCTGTTTGATGTTCTTGGCGATCGAGGTCAGGTTGTTGAGATCGTCGGCGCGCATGCCGCGGACCAGCACGCCGGAAGCGTTGAAGAACGAGGATGCCAGCGCCTGGCCGTCAACGACCGGCGCCGCCAGCCGGATGCCGTCGACCTGGCTGATCCGCTCGGCGACGTCCTTCCAGTCCGTCAGCGGCGATTCCAGCGGCTGCACCAGCAGGTGCCCGTTGAGGCCGAGGATCTTGTCCAGCAGTTCCTTGCGAAAACCGTTCATCACGGCCATCACGATGATCAGAGTGGCGACGCCGAGCATGATGCCGAGGAAGGAAAAGCCGGCAATGACGGAGATGAAACCTTCCTTGCGGCGCGCGCGCAAATACCGTCCGGACAGCAGCCATTCGAATGGCGCAAAGGGCGGGGTTCGGATTGTCTCGTTCATGGTCTCATCCATCTCTCGATAGTCCCATGATTCGGGGCCAAATGTGGCCGGACTGGCCAACATTGCAGCGACTCCGTGGATAAATTTATCCGGTAACCGGCTTTATCCGGTTATCCGCGCCACCACGTCAGCCGGGCTGAGGCTTTCGCGCGATCCGTCGCTGCGCCGCTTGAGCTCGAGCTTGCCCTCGGCAAGGCCCTTGGGTCCGACCAGAATCTGCCAGGGGATACCGATCAGGTCGGCGGCGGCGAATTTCGCCCCCGCGCGCTGGTCGGTGTCATCGTAGAGCACATCGACGCCCTTGGCCTCAAGTTCGCGATAAAGTTTTTCGCAGGCCGCGTCGGTATCTTCGGCGCCCTGCTTCAGGTTCAGGATCACGGCGGTGAACGGCGCCACGGCTTCGGGCCATTTGATGCCGGCATCGTCGTGGCAGGCCTCGATGATGGCGCCGACCAGCCGCGAGACGCCGACGCCGTAGGAGCCGCCATGAATGGGCACGTCGATGCCGTCGGGGCCGGCGACCATGGCCTTCATGGCGTCGGAATATTTGGTGCCGAAATAGAAGATCTGGCCGACCTCGATGCCCCGCGTGTGGACCTTTTTCTCGGCCGCCACTTCGCTATCGAAGCGCGCGGCATCGTGCACGTCCTCGGTCGCAGCATAGACCGAGGTCCACTGCTTGATGATCCCGGTGAGATCGCCGTCGTAATCGACGTCGTCGCCGGGGATCGGCAGGTTGAGCACGTCGCTGTCGCAATAGACGCCGGACTCGCCGGTCTCGGCGAGCACGATGAATTCGTGGCTGAGATCGCCGCCGATCGGGCCGGTCTCGGCGCGCATCGGGATCGCCTTCAATCCCATCCGCGCGAAGGTGCGCAAGTAAGCGACGAACATCCGGTTATAGGAGCGGCGCGCGGCGGCCTCGTCGAGGTCGAACGAATAGGCATCCTTCATCAGGAATTCGCGGCCGCGCATCACGCCGAAGCGCGGGCGTTGTTCATCGCGGAACTTCCACTGAATGTGATAGAGGTTGAGCGGCAGGCTGCGGTACGATTTGACGTAGGCGCGAAAGATCTCGGTGATCATTTCCTCGTTGGTCGGCCCGTAGAGCAATTCACGCTTGTGGCGATCGGTGATGCGCAGCATCTCGGGGCCATAGGCGTCGTAACGGCCGCTTTCGCGCCAGAGATCGGCGAGCTGCAAGGTCGGCATCAGCATTTCCAGCGCGCCGGCGCGGTTCTGCTCCTCGCGCACGATCTGCTCGATCTTCTTCAGCACCCGGAGACCCAGCGGCAGCCAGGCATAGATACCGGCCGCTTCCTGCCGCATCATGCCCGCGCGCAGCATCAGCCGATGCGAGACGATCTCCGCCTCTTTCGGATTCTCTTTCAGGATCGGCAGGAAAAAACGCGACAATCGCATGGACAAACTCTGGGAATCAGGTGGGGACAGGATCGAGGTGCAGTGAAACCGGATCGGGTGCGAAAATACAAGGCCGGAGGTTGGGAAAAGGCCGCAGGAAATACGGATTTAAGGGCGTTTTGGCCGTGGAATTGCGGAGTTGATGTCCGGTGATCGGCCCCTCCCCGTCATTGCAATGACGTTGCCCCAATTGTGAACGCGACTTCACGTTCTCGCGGCGCGAAGCGCCCGGAGTTTTGCATTTCGTTGGCCCTCTGAAGGATAGAGGGCGCAGGGAAGACCGGGTGCGCGCCGCACCCGCGGTCTCGCGTGCAATAGATGCATCGTAGTGCGCACACGAGCATACAG
>JBBRSX010000206.1:0-9481 GCA_038244925.1 Hyphomicrobiales bacterium
GCACCGGTCACGCCATGCTGCACACGATGTACGGCCAGGCGCTGCGCCACGCCGCCGAATTCTACATCGAGTTCTTCGCCATCGACCTGATCATGGACGACCAGGGCGTCTGCCGCGGCGTCATCGCGCTCAAGCTCGACGACGGCACGCTGCATCGTTTCCGCGCCCAGACCACGATTCTCGCCACCGGCGGCTATGGCCGCGCCTATGCTTCCTGCACCTCGGCGCATACCTGCACCGGTGACGGCGGCGCCATGGCGCTGCGCGCCGGCCTGCCGCTGCAGGACATGGAGTTCATCCAGTTCCACCCGACCGGCATCTACGGTTCGGGCTGCCTCGTCACCGAAGGTGCGCGCGGCGAAGGCGGCTATCTCGTCAATGCCTCGGGTGAGCGTTTCATGGAACGCTATGCGCCGTCGGCCAAGGACCTCGCCTCGCGCGACGTGGTCTCGCGCGCGATGACGATCGAAATTCGCGAAGGCCGCGGCGTCGGCAAGAAGAAGGACCACATCTTCCTGCACCTCGACCATCTCGATCCCAAGGTGCTGCACGAACGGCTACCGGGCATTTCCGAATCGGCGAAGATCTTCGCCAATGTCGACGTCACCCGCGAGCCGATCCCGATCGTGCCGACCGTGCACTACAACATGGGCGGCATCCCGACCAACTATCATGGCGAAGTGCTGACCAAGAAGAACGGCGACGACAACGCCACCGTGCCGGGCCTGATGGCGCTCGGTGAAGCCGCCTGCGTCTCGGTGCACGGCGCGAATCGTCTGGGCTCCAACTCGCTGATCGACCTCGTGGTGTTCGGCCGCGCCGCCGCGTTGCGGCTGGCCGAAAAGCTGACCCCGAACGCCTCGCAGCCGGAATTGCCGGCAGGCTCCGCCGACATGGCACTGGGCCGGCTCGACCAGTATCGCTACGCCGCCGGCGGCACGCCGACCGCAAAGCTGCGCGACGGCATGCAGCACGTGATGCAGACCAATTGCGCGGTGTTCCGCACCGGCGAGATTCTGACCGAAGGCCAGAACCTGATTCACAAGGTGCACGGCGGAATCGGCGACGTCGGCACTTCCGATCGCTCGCTGGTGTGGAATTCCGACCTGATCGAGACGCTCGAATTCGACAATCTGATCGTGCAGGCGGTGGTGACGATGGACTCGGCGGCGAACCGCACCGAGAGCCGCGGCGCCCATGCCCGCGAGGATTTTTCCGCGCGCGACGACAAGAACTGGATGAAGCACACGCTGGCGTGGATCGACAATGGCGGCAAGACCACGATCGATTACCGCCCGGTGCACGATTACACGATGACCAACGACGTGCAGTACATCCCGCCAAAGGCGCGGGTGTATTGAGCGAGCTTGTCATGCGCGGGCTTGACCCGCGCATCCATCTTCAAAAGAGGATGGATTGCCGGGAGTGCCGACAAGTTTACGTAGTCTGCACAAGCAGACTACTATGCCCGGCAATGACGAGAGAAAACCGTAGAGGCAAGACATATGGTTGAATTCGCGCTTCCGAAGAACTCAAAAATCACCGGCGGCAAGAGCTGGCCGAAGCCTTCAGGCGCGACCGAGACGCGCGAATTCAAGGTCTATCGCTGGAATCCGGACGACGGCAAAAACCCCGGTGTCGATACCTATCACGTCGATGTCCACGATTGTGGGCCGATGGTGCTGGACGCCCTGATCTGGATCAAGAACAACGTCGACCCGACCCTGACCTTCCGCCGCTCCTGCCGCGAAGGCGTCTGCGGCTCCTGCGCCATGAACATCGACGGCCAGAACACGCTGGCTTGCACCAAGTCGATGCACGACGTGAAGGACGGCGCGGTCAAGGTCAATCCGCTGCCGCACCAGCCGGTCATCAAGGACCTGGTCCCCGACCTAACCAATTTCTATGCGCAATACGCCTCGATCGAGCCGTGGCTGAAGACCACCACGCCGACGCCGCAGAAGGAATGGAAGCAGAGCCACGAGGACCGCGAAAAGCTCGACGGCCTCTACGAATGCATTCTATGCGCCTGCTGCTCGACCTCGTGCCCGAGCTACTGGTGGAACAGCGATCGCTATCTCGGCCCGGCCGCGCTGCTGCAGGCGAATCGATGGGTCAAGGACAGCCGCGATGAGGCGACCGGCGAGCGGCTCGACAATCTCGAGGACCCGTTCCGGCTCTATCGCTGCCATACCATCATGAACTGCACCAAGGCCTGCCCGAAGGGTCTCAATCCCGCCGAGGCGATCGCCGAGCTGAAGCTGAAGATGGTCGAGCGGCAGATCTAGGCGCGGGATCGTAGCTGCAAATTCACCGTCATCCCCGCGTAACGGCTTCGCCGTTATCGCTGGAGGAGGCGCGCATCGCGCCGGGACGACGGGGAGGAACCCGCAGGGAACCTTCTGATTTCCTTTGCGTTACCGGGCCATGGCCAAGTCAGCAGTCAAGTCACAGCCGCCCGCGAAAAAATCACCGGCGAAGGATTCTTCTGCGAAGAAGACGCCTGAAAGCAATTCAGAGATCGTCGATATCACCGCCGAGGACGGCGAGCCGGTCGAACCGCCGCCGCCGGAAGTGGTCGAACCCGATCCGGAATGGACCGAGGAAGAGGCCGAACAGGCGCGCAAGGACTATCTGCTGACGCGGTTCTGGATCAGCGCGCGCGGCTTCTGGGGCAACAATGGCGACCGGCTGGCGTGGATGTTCACGATCGGGCTTCTGATCCTGATCGTCGCCAATGTCGGTTTTCAATACGGCATCAACGTCTGGAACCGGGCGATCTTCGACGCCATCGAGAAAAAGGATTCCGCTGCGGTCTTCCATCTCTCCGCGGTGTTTTTCCCGCTGGCGATCGGCAGCGTGCTGCTGGGGGTCGTGCAGGTGTTCGCGCGGATGGGCATCCAGCGCCGCTGGCGCGCCTGGCTGACCAATTCCGTGGTGTCGCGCTGGCTCACCAGTGGCCGCTACTACCAGCTCAACCTCGTCAGCGGCGACCACAAGAATCCGGAATATCGCATCGCCGAGGATTTGCGGATCGCCACCGACTCGCCGGTCGATTTCGTCGCCGGCGTCACCTCGGCGTTTCTGTCGGCCGCGACCTTCATCGCGGTGCTCTGGACCATCGGCGGCGCGCTGACGGTGACGCTCGGCGGATCGACCGTTACCATCCCCGGCTTTCTCGTCATCGCCGCGGTGCTGTATGCCGCGATCGCCTCCGGCTCGATCATGACGATCGGGCGGCGTTTCGTGCAGGTGTCCGAGGACAAGAACCAGGCCGAGGCCGAATACCGCTACACGCTGACGCGCGTCCGCGAGAACGGCGAGAGCATCGCGCTGCTCGGCGGCGAAGAGGAAGAGCGCGCCGGCATCGACAAGACCTTTACCAATGTGCTGCGGCAATGGGCGCGGCTCGCCGGCCAGCACATGCGCACGACGCTGGTATCGCAGGGCTCGAGTCTGATCGCGCCCGTGGTGCCGCTATTGCTGTGCGCGCCGAAATTTCTCGACGGCAGCATGACGCTCGGGCAGGTGATGCAGGCGGCCTCCGCCTTCACCATCGTGCAGACCGCGTTCGGCTGGCTGGTCGACAATTACCCGCGGCTGGCCGACTGGAACGCCTGCGCCCGCCGCATCGCCTCGCTGATGATGTCGCTCGATGGCCTGGAGCGCGCCGAGCGCGGCGACGGCATCGGCCGCATCAAGCGCGGCGAGACCGAGGGCGACGCCATGCTCAGCCTCAACGATCTCTCGGTGTCGCTCGACGACGGCACCGCGGTGGTCGGCGAAACCGAAGTCGTGGTCGAGGCCGGCGAACGCCTGCTGGTGGCCGGTGAATCCGGCACCGGCAAGAGCACGCTGGTGCGCGCCATCGCAGGGCTATGGCCATGGGGCGGCGGCAGCGTCAACTTCCATCCCGACCGGCGGCTCTTCATGCTGCCGCAAAAGCCCTACATTCCCTCCGGCACCCTGCGCCGAGCCATCGCCTATCCCGGCGCAGCCGAGGATTGGACCGTCGAACAGATGGGCGAGGCGCTGCATAAAGTTGGACTCGATCATCTCAAGGAAAAGATCGAGGAGGACGCGCCGTGGGACCAGACCTTGTCGGGCGGCGAAAAGCAGCGGCTCGCCTTCGCGCGTCTGCTGCTGCACAACCCCGACATCGTGGTGCTGGACGAGGCGACCTCCGCGCTCGACGAAAAGAGCCAGGACAAGATGATGGACATCGTCATCAAGGAATTGCCGAAGGCGACCATCGTCAGCGTCGCCCATCGCGTCGAGCTGGAAGCGTTTCACAGCCGCAAGATCGTGCTGGAGCGGCGCAAGGGCGGCGCCAAACTCGTCAGCGACATCGAGCTCGTTCCGCGCAAGGGCAAACGCCGCCTGCTCGGCCGCTTCCTGCGTCAGCGCAGCGCACCGAAGAAGGCGGCGTGAGTTTTATCCCTCCCCGGTGAGGTCACACGCCGCGGTCGTTCGGGTTTTCTCGCGTGCCGAGCCGTTTCAGCAAAGGCTAGTAGCAAGGTCCATAGGGGTAATACCCGCAGCGCGGCCTGGCGACCACCGCTCCCCCTACTACCGCTCCGCCCACGACCGCTCGCCGTGTTGTTCGACGCGCAACGCCGGCGACACTCACGGGGGTCAATGGTCGTCCCACGCGCGCTTGCGCGCTATCGACGGACACCGAGAGGCCCTCATTTGTCGACTACCCAACTGAACCGGATACCCCACAGGCGATAACGGCGGCAGCCAACAAAGCTCGCTTCAGGCCGATGTGTCTCATAATAATCTCCTTCCCTGTTAGGAAGTGACTGTCCCCGAACCAAACCTGCGAATGCTTGATCTGGATCAATGCTCCCACAAGCCAGATCATGCGGTCCGGTCTCCGCCCTTGAGCGAAACGCGGAATTGACCCGAGCCGAAGGCGACTTGCGTTCACCGCCACCCGAGAGCGCGCGCGATGCATTCTAAACACGCGCTTTGCGCCAGGCGCGGTTGCTCCGCGGCCCCTCCTCGCGTGCCTTTAGCCGTGATACGCAAACAGCTCGATCGGATCGTTGAAGTCGCGCACCGGATGTTCGCCGACGTGTTCGAGATCGAAATCATTCTTGACGAAATCGGCGAACGCGCGCGACAGCAGCACCGTTCGGCCCAATTGCTTGGTGAGGGTTTCAAGACGCGAAGCCATGTTGACCGCCGGACCGATGACGGTGAAGTCGAGCCGGGCGCGCGACCCGATATTGCCGTACATGACGTCGCCAACGTGAATGCCGATGCCGTAATTGAGCGGCGCACGACCGGTTTCGCTCTTCTTTTCGTTCAGGGCAATCATGGCTTGGCGCGCTTCGGAGACCGCGCGCAGTAGATTGGCGCCGGCCGACGGCTGGCTGAGCGGGAAGATCGCGAGCATACCGTCGCCGATGAATTTCAGGATTTCCCCGCCATGTCGCACCACCGGCTCCGACATCGCATCGAAATAGCCGTTCAGGAGATCGATGACATCGTCGCGCGGCCAATTGTCGGAGATCCGGGTAAAATCGCGCAGATCGCAGATCATGATGGCGGCGCTCACCGTCGTTCCGGTTCCGCGCCTCGTGGCGCCGGCCAGAATAAGTTCGCCGGCATGCGCACCGACATAGGTTTCGAGCAGCGTTCGCGCCAGCCGGTTCTTGATCCGGATTTCGCTGACCAGCGCCAGGACGGGCAACACGTTCGACAGACTGGCGAGATGCGCGTCGTCGAAACCTCCGGGCCGGTCGGTGGCAAAGGTCACGATGTGCCGCTTGCCGAGCGTATGGTACAGCGGCCACGCCACATAATCGGTCAGGCCCGTCGCCCGCATCTCGTCGTAGACGGCGTGCTGGCGGCCGAGCGAGGGATCGCGCTCGAGATTCTCGCGTATCTCGGCCGCACCGTCGTGGATTTCGTTGGCCGGACTGCCGATATATTCGGATCGCTCCCGGACATCGTAGTCCACTCTGGCGAGTTCGGCTTCGCGCATCCCGTCGGCCCACATGATCCGGGCGCCCAGCCATTGCGGATGGTGGATCAGGACATGAAGCGTCGCCCGCTTGACCGGAATGCCCGCGCGCTGCAACCGGATACACAGCTCGGCGAAGATATTGTCGATGAACCGCTCATCGCGAGTCTCGTTGGTCAGCCAGTGCACCACGTCGCTGTCGGAATACGCGGTGACGGGATCGATGTTTGACGGCGCGTCCACACTTTGCTCCCGGGCGATGATCTTGATCGGCGGCACCCGATATGTCGTGCGCCCGCGCGATGGCGTCAATGGCATCGGCCGCGAATCTGCACGTGAGCCATTGGCAAATTTTCGATTGGGAGTCCTGTTGCCAACGCGGGAGGGTGCGACTACGTTTTATAACAGGCAGGTCTAAACTGCCTTTCGATCGGCCGCACGTTCATGCCCAAATTCCTTCGCATCGGTGTCCATCAGTCGAACGTTTCCGGATACACGTCAAAGGCATGGTGTATTCGACGGGTCGGCTCGGCGATCTTCCTGAAATGGGGCGCCGTGGAGGTCCATGGCGCCGGGGATGGACGAAAGGTTTGCTGGACGCTTCCACCGAGGGACAAGACAATTCGTTGCGGCACCGTGCAGCGTGCCCACGATTATGCAAAAGCCGCCATCGCGAAGAGACGCAACCATCGCTACGAACTTCTGACGGGAAGCATCGCAACTCGGCGCCGAACCGCTGCTAATGACGCCGAGCTCAAACAAGCGCTCGCCACCATCCTGTTTGTCGATATCGTCCGCTCCACCGAAAAAGCCGCCCGGCTCGGCGATGCCCGCTGGACGCAGGTAATGAACCACTATTACGCCGCCGTCCGAAAGGAGCTGAAGACTTCGCGCGGCAAGGAAGTCGTGACGACGGGGGACGGGTTGCTGGCGACGTTCAAGGTGCCGGCCGCCGGTATCAGTTGCGCGAGCGCGATCCACAAGGCCGTGCGCACGCTGGGGCTGGAGATCAGGGTGGGGCTGCATGCGGGCCAGTACAAGGTGAGCGGGGGCGAAGTCGTCGGTCTCGCATTTCACATCGGCGCGCGCGTCGCTGCGAAGGCGCGTGCCGGCGAAGTGCTGGTCTCGAGTGCGGTCAAGGACTTGGTACCGCAGACCACTATCCGCTTCAGCGATCGCGGCCTGCACCAGCTCAAGGGCGTTCCGGCGCGATGGCGCCTGTACCGGGTCGAACGTTAAATTGCTTCATCCGGGCGCGCGCTCGACCGCGTGGCGCAGCCAGACCATTCCGCCCTCCAGCGTTTCGCAGTGGGTGAGCCGCAACGTCTGGCCGGCGCCAGGACGGTCGCCTTCAGGTCCGTCGTAGTCGACGATGCTTTGGGTGCCGGCGACCCCGTCGACGGCCGGGAAAATCAATGTGCTGAACTCATCGATCAGTCCGTGTTTGAGAAAGGCTCCGTTGATCCTGCCGCCGCCTTCAAGCAGCAGTTTTTTAGCGCCGAACACCGAAGCCAGTTGCTCCATCGCCCCTGACAGATCATCGCCTCTTGCGCCGGCGAAGATGTAGGAAACACCATCTTCGCGAAGTTCGGCGAGGTAGGCATCGGACACCTGTTCGCCGAGCACCGCGACGACGTGGTCGCCGCCGACATTGTCCTTGCCGTAATGGACACGGCCCGACGGATCGATCGCGATGGCAAGCTTGCGGCCGTCGCGCTTTGCGATGTGAGCTTCGCGCGGCAGCTTCGGCGCATTGGCGATGCTCCGTTCGGTTCCCTTGGCCATTTCGGTCATGGTCTTGCGGCCGACGATCCATCCGTCGGCACCAAAGCCGTCATGCACCTTTTCGTAATGGCTGCGCAAAACGTCTCGTGAATTGCCTGCGGCTACCTGCGTGAAACGGCTGGGATGCAGGCGTCCATCAATGGACGTTCCCATGTGGCAGATGATGGTGGGTCGCATCAGTCGCTTTCTCACCGCCACCCAAGCGCGGGCGCGACGTGGGTTAGAATGGCTTCGATGACGTGGGCGTTGTAGGCGACGCCGAGTTGATTGGGCACGGTCAGCAGCAGCGTGTCCGCCTCGGCGATGGCTTCGTCCGCCTTGAGTTGCTCGATCAGCACATCCGGCTCGGCGGCGTAGCCGCGGCCGAAGATCGCCCGCGTCCTCTCGTCGATGAAACCGACCTGGTCCTCCCCCTCGCGCTCATGTCCGAAATAGGCGCGGTCGCGATCGTCGACCAGCGCGAAGATGCTGCGGCTGACCGAGACCCGGGGCTCGCGCGCATGGCCGGCCTCTTTCCAGGCGGCGCGGTAGGCGCGAATCTGGGCTGCCTGCTGGACGTGGAAAGCTTCTCCGGTCTCGTCGTTCTTGAGCGTCGAACTCTGCAAATTCATGCCGAGCTTTGCCGCCCAGACCGCTGTCGCGTTCGAGCTGGCGCCCCACCAGATCCGTTCGCGCAGACCTTCGGAGTGAGGCTCAACGCGCAGCAGCCCAGGCGGATTGGGAAACATCGGCCGCGGATTGGGCTTCGCAAAACCCTCGCCACGGAGCAGGTCGAGGAAGACTTCCGCATGATGCCGCCCCATGTCGGCATCACTCTGGCCCTCGGCCGGCTGATAGCCGAAGTAGCGCCAGCCATCGATCACCTGCTCCGGTGATCCCCGGCTGATGCCGAGCTGCAGCCGCCCGCCGGCGATCAGATCGGCGGCGCCGGCATCCTCAGTCATATAAAGCGGATTCTCATAGCGCATGTCGATCACGGCGGTGCCGATCTCGATGCGGCTGGTTTTGGCGCCGACCGCTGCCAGCAGCGGAAACGGCGAGGCAAGCTGGCGCGCGAAGTGATGAACCCGGAAATAGGCGCCGTCAGCGCCTAATTCCTCGGCCGCGACGGCAAGGTCGATGGACTGCAGCAGCGTGTCCGCGGCCGAGCGGGTCTGCGATTGCGGCGAGGGCGTCCAGTGCCCGAACGAGAGGAAACCGATCTTTTTCATGCGGGCAATCTAGTGATGCCTGGCGCGATTTGCGATCACGATGTGCCGGAATGTCCCGCTCTTATGAGCAAGGCCGATATTCCGGAACGCCCCTTGCGGGGGGCTTGCGCACTGCTGCCGCTACCTGACGGGCAAATCACGCCAGATATGGGTCAAGCGCTCCGCGCAAAAACATTCCCATTGCTCCGTCGGGCAAATCACTGGTCTAATTCCGCCCGTCTCACCCGATTGAGGGGCGATCGCGATCGTCACGACGTGCGGTGGGATGCGGTGGACGCTGGGTCACAAAGACGAGTGTGGCGTTAGCGTACGGCGAAATCGTGAGGGTCCGACGCCCCGGTGCTGGCGTCAAGTTGGCGGATGCGTAAGCTGAAGCCGGTGATGGTGGCAACAAAGCCGGTCACCAGGACGACCACTGTATAAGCCGTAAAGCCATTGCGCAGGGAAGGCCGGATGCCTCCGCCAAACCTGTATGCTCGTGTGCGCACTACGATGCATCTATTGCACGCGA
>JBBRSX010000207.1:0-9401 GCA_038244925.1 Hyphomicrobiales bacterium
AGGTGAACGGAATGCGGCACGAGGCTGAGCGGTTGCGCGATGAATAGGCGAGCAACACGGGCGCTTCATAACCCGGGACCAGACGCTTGTAGGAGTTGGTCGATGGGTTGGTGAAGGCATTGATCGCCTTGGCATGCTTGATGATGCCGGCGATGTAGGAGAGGCAGGTCTCCGAGAGGTCGGCGTATTTGTTGCCGGCGAATACCGGCTTGCCGTCCTTCCAGATCGATTGGTGGACATGCATGCCCGAGCCGTTGTCGCCATAGACCGGCTTCGGCATGAAGGTGGCGGTCTTGCCGTAGATGTGCGCGACCTGATGGATGCAGTATTTGTAGACCTGCATCTGGTCGGCCATCAGCGTCAGCGTGTCGAACTTCATGCCGAGCTCGTGCTGGGCGGAAGCGACTTCATGATGATGCTTCTCGACCTTGACGCCCATCTTGGCCATCGCGCCGAGCATTTCCGAGCGCATGTCCTGCACCGAGTCCTGCGGCGGGACCGGGAAGTAGCCGCCCTTGGTGCGGATGCGGTGACCGAGATTGCCGCCCTCATATTCGGTGTCCGAATTGCTCGGCAGTTCCGAAGAGTCGAGCTTGAAGCCGGTGTTGTACGGCGTGGCGGAGAAGCGCACGTCATCGAACACAAAGAACTCGGCTTCCGGTCCGACGAACACGGTGTCGCCGACTCCCATCGACTTGACCATCGCCTCGGCCTTCTTGGCCATGCCGCGCGGGTCGCGGTTGTAGGGCTCGCCGGTGGTCGGCTCCAGCACGTCGCAGGTGATGACCATGGTGGTCTCGGCGAAGAACGGATCGATCGTCGCGGTGACCGGGTCCGGCATCAGGCACATGTCGGATTCGTTGATCGCCTTCCAGCCGGCGATCGAGGAGCCGTCGAACATCGTGCCCTCGGCAAAGATTTCCTCGTCGATCATGCCGATGTCGAAAGTCACGTGCTGCCACTTGCCGCGCGGATCGGTGAAGCGCAGGTCGACGTATTTGACGTCATTGTCCTTGATCGATTTGAGGACGTCTTTGGCGGTCTTCATGAATACCCCTTTAGGATGCGGTTTCCAGGATTCAGCGACAGTCAGACTGCGCAAGTGAAACACCGGGTTTCAAGACAACACATCTCAAAACACCGGGATTTCACAAACGAAATCAGGCCGCCGAAGCAGCCTTTTTTTCTTTTTAAGTCGCAAAATGCGGGATAGCACCCGGCTTAGATAGCGTCCAGCCCGGATTCTCCGGTTCTGATCCGGATCGCTTCCTCGATGTTGGAGACGAAGATTTTGCCGTCGCCGATGCGGCCGGTCTGGGCGGCGCGGCGGATGGCGTCGATCGCCTTCTCGACCAGTTCGTCCGAAATCACGATCTCGATTTTCACCTTGGGCAGGAAGTCGACGATGTATTCCGCACCGCGATAGAGTTCAGCATGCCCCTTCTGGCGGCCAAAACCCTTGGCTTCGGTGACGGTGATGCCCTGGAGTCCGACTTCCTGAAGCGCCTCTTTAACCTCGTCGAGCTTGAATGGCTTGATGATGGCTTCGATTTTCTTCACTGAGCGCCTCCCGGGCATTTCATAATTACAGAGTCAGATAGTTCGATGTGCGCGAGGCGCCGTCTGGTCGATCCCAAGTTTCCCGCCCAAGTTTCCGGCGATGAACCTGAAAGCCTTCACAATTGTCGTCGACTTTGACAATCCTGAGCCGGCGCCGTCGCCGTCTTCCTCAAAAGCAGGGTCTATGCCAAGTTGTTAACGGACCTGATATTGGAATGTTATCAGACTTTTAACAGGCAAATGGAAGAGGCCGGGCCGAGCGGGGCATGATAGCGAAGCCCATCAAATAGGCAAACCGGTCAATTGGTATGCAATTGACAGAAAACAGGCCGTTTGCGCGACGATGTACTGCCTCTGGAAGAGGCGATCAGGTTGAGGATTCGGCATGGAAGTTTTGACCACGGCTGAGATGGAGCGCGCCGACCGGCTGACGATCGCGGCCGGGACGCCCGGCTTCGCGTTGATGATGAGCGCGGGGCAAGCCGTGGCCGAAGCCGCGATGGATCTGGTCGCGGAGGGGCCGATCGTGGTGGTCGCCGGCCGCGGCAACAATGGCGGCGACGGTTTTGTCGCGGCGGCCGAACTGGCGGCACGAGGCCGCGACGTCTCGGTCATTCTGTTGTGCGAGCGCGACAGCCTCTCGGGCGATGCGGCGCTGGCCGCGCGTGGCTGGAAATATCCGGTGCTGCCGTTCAACCCGCACGCGATCGGCAAACCGGCACTGATCATCGACGCGCTGTTCGGCGCCGGCCTCAACCGCCCCGTGAAGGGCGAACCGCTCGACATGATCGAGGCCATCAACGCCAACGGCGCGCCGGTGCTGGCGATCGACCTGCCGAGCGGCATCAACGGCACCTCAGGTGCGGTGATGGGCGCGGCGATCAACGCCGTGGAGACCGTGACGTTCTTTCGCCGCAAGCCGGCGCATCTGTTGATGCCGGGCCGGATGCATTGCGGCCAGGTGCGCGTCGCCGATATCGGGATCGATGCGGCGGTGCTCGATGAAATCCGGCCGCAGACGTCAGAGAACGTTCCGCAGGCCTGGCAAAGTTCGTTCGCGGTGCCGCGGATCGACGGCCACAAATATGCCCGCGGCCATGCGGTGGTCGTGTCCGGCGATCTCGCGTCGACCGGTGCGGCGCGGCTCGCCGCGCGCGGTGCGCTGCGGGCCGGCGCCGGGCTGGTGACGGTGGCCTCGCCACGCGATGCGCTGGCGGTGAATGCGACGGCGTTGACGGCGGTGATGGTGCGCAGCGTCGATAGCGTGGTTGAATTCGCCGAGATGCTTGATGACAAACGTCTCAACGCGGTCGTGATCGGGCCGGGCGCCGGCGTCAGCGCGCGGACGCGCGATCTCGTCCACACCGCGTTGTCGGCCCATCGTCGCCTCGTGCTCGACGCCGACGCGCTGACGAGTTTTGCCGAAGCGCCGGAGCGGCTGTTTGAATCGATCAAGGCCAACGCCGATCCGCAGGTGGTGCTGACCCCGCATGAGGGCGAGTTTCCGCGGCTGTTCAGCGACAGCAGCAACAAGCATCCCAACCGCTCGAAGCTCGAACGGGTGCGGGCCGCCGCCGAACGCTGCGGCGCCGTCGTGTTGCTGAAGGGACCGGATACGGTCGTGGCTTCGCCCGACGGACGCGCCAGCATCGCGGCCAACGCGCCGCCCTGGCTCGCAACCGCCGGTGCCGGCGACGTCCTGGCCGGCATGATCGCCGGGTTTTTGGCGCAAGGCGTGCCAGCGTTCGAGGCCGCCTGCATCGGAGTGTGGATGCACGGCGAGGGCGCGCGGGAAGCGGGCCCCGGCCTGATCGCGGAGGACCTGACGGAAGTGCTGCCGGCAGTATTCCGGCGGCTCTATGACGCGTTCGGGATCGATTACTGAACCAGATACTTTGCGACAGCCTTCTCGTTCCACTCCAGCCCCAGGCCAGGTCCGCGTGCAGTGAGCGTGCCGTCGATGATCCTGGCGGGATGCGCGAGGATGGTGCCTGCAAAGTCGAGGAATTCGAGCCAGTGCGCGGTCGGCGTCACCGCCAGCATATGCGCGCTGGCTTCGGCGAACAGGTGGCTCGACAGCGGAATGTTGGCGGCTTCAGCTTGCGCTGCGACCTGCAGCCAGCCGGTGACGCCGCCGCATTTCATCAGGTCGGGCATGATGAAGTCGCTGGCGCCGGCGGCAATCGCTTCGGCAAAGCCGCGCGGAAACCACCAGTTCTCACCAGACTGAATCGGCGTCGGCGAGGTCTCGCGCACCATGGCGTGACCTGACAGATTTTCCTGCGGCACCGGCTCTTCGATCCAGTGCAGGTCGTAGGGCTCAAGCCGCGCGATGCGGCGGGTGGCTTCCGCGGGATCGAGCGACTGGTTGAAGTCGATCATCAGTGCGACGTCGGGGCCGAGCAGGGCGCGCACGCCCTTGACCACGCGTTCGTCATTGGCGGCATCGCCGTCGCCGCCCTTGATCTTGATGCCGCGAAAACCCTGATCGAGCGAACGGCGCAGCGCCTTCTCATCGGCAACGGGATCGACCACGCCATAGCTGTCATAGGCCTTGATCGGGCGTGGCGAGCCTCCGAGCAGTTCGGCTAACGGCTGCCCCGCGATCTGACCGAGCGCGTCCCAATAGGCCATGTCGAGGCCGGACACGGCCATACCGACCAGGCCCTGCCAGCCGAGCAGGCGGAATTTCGCGTTCATCGCCGCCATCAGATCGGTGGGTGCCACCGGCCTGCCGACGAGTTCTCGCCCGATCTCCTCGATCAGGTGTACCAGCGGCTTCAGCGTCAGGCCCGCGTAGGCAAAGATGTAGGACCGGCCGGTAACGCCCTGATCGGTCTCGACGTCGATCAGCACCATGGGTGCGGCATCGATGGTCGAGAAGGCGGTCTTCACCGGCCGGCCGATCGGCACGACGAGCCCGCGGGCGGTGACCTTGCGGATGGCGGGAACTGGCTTGCTCATGCGCGTTTCCTTATTCGACAGAGTACCACCGCACCAGCCGCGGCGCGGCCCAGTCGGTGGCGACGGATTCGATCAGCCAGCGACCGGGATATTCGGCGGCAAAGGCGACGCGCTGGGTCTGGCCCGGCTCGATCGCCAGCGTATCCAGCCAGAACGGCTTCCAGCCGTCGTCGAGCCGGTCCAGCAGCCGGAAATGATGGCCGTGGAGGTGAAACACGCTGGCGATGGCGGCGCGGTTGGTCAGCGCCAGCACCACGGTGCGTCCCGCCCGGGCCCGGAAGGCGGGCGGCGAGCTTTTCGAGAAGCTCGCCGGCAGGCCCCATTCGGTCGGCGGTCCTCCCAGCGACAGGTCGGCCCGGGTGGCGCCCCTGAGGTCGAGGAGCACTGGCAGGCCGTTGGAGGGCAGCGGCGAGGCCGGTGGCAGGGGGGCGGGCCGAACCGGCGGTTCGTGGGAGACAGTCAGTTTGCCGACCGGGCGGGCCTCCCGGCCATCGTGGAGGAGAATCGGGCACTGGGTGCCCGCCGGGGCCGTGATATCGACGAAAACGTCGACCCGGCCGCCGGGCGCGACCACCAGGGCGCCGTTGCGGGCCAGGAACGGCTCGGCCGGCTGGCCGTCGAGGGCCATAACGCGGACGTCGAGACCGTCCAGTTTGAGCGCAATGACAGACCGTTGGCAGGCATTGATGAAGCGGAGCCTGAGCCGCGCATTGATTCGGGCTGAGAGATCGAACGAAGTCTTGCCGTTAAGGGTGTGAACCGGCGTGGCATCCTTTGGATCGGAGCCGGCTGCGACCGCGGTTCCGTCGGCGCGGACCCGCCAGTCCTCGATCAGCAGCACTTGGTCCCGATCAACCGCAACCGCCTCGCTCTCTGCGACCACCATGGCGCGCGCCTGCGACGGCCTTGCCTGGCCATCCCCGAGCAGCCCGAGGCCGCACAGAAAAGTTCCGGCATGGCGCAGCGGCAGTTGGAAGGTTTCCTTGGTGCCGGGTGCGAGCGGCGCGCGCACGGCGAGCGATTCGGCCGCTAGCGTGCCATTCAGTCCCCGCCAGTCGAGCACGGCAGGCACCGGAAGCTCGTTCCCGAAGGCGATCTCGACGGTGTCGCCGCGCTTGAACCGGAGTTCAGGCCCGTCCAGTGTCCAGACAGGCGTCGCTGGGCCGCCCGGGCGCAGCGCGAGAGTGTCCGGCTTGGCCTGCAGCGGCAGCGGGGGGCGCGCTTGGGCCAAGCCGGCCGCAGGCCAAAGCAAGCTTGCCGCAGGCCAAACCAAGCCAGCCGCAGGCCAGATCGGGGCAAGGGCGGCGGCGCCCAGCCCGGCCATCAGCTCGCGTCTATCCAGAGGGGATTTTGGGCTTGCCATCGGACCGATGCGGACCATTTTCCGGGGAGTCTGTCCAGCTGTGACGCCTTGTCCCGGAGCTGTCAAAAGCGGCCATTTTTTTGCTGCGAACCGGTAGGCACATGTTATAAGCCCGCCGCTCGCGGCATCGCGGCCGGATTGGATGCTTTTCACGCGGGCGTGGCGGAATTGGTAGACGCGCTGGATTTAGGTTCCAGTGACGAAAGTTGTGGGGGTTCGAGTCCCTCCGCCCGCACCAAGCGCTCATCAGCGTTTGCATGACGAATACGGGAGGGCCTGTTTCCCCGGTTGGGGTTTGCGGGTCAGCCGAACCACCGGCGCAGGCTGCAAGGCTTCGCGTCGACCCAATTGACACTGTCGGGTCCATCTGGACCGACGCAAGCGGAAGAAGATTGACGCCATGCAGGTCACCGAAACCCTCGCCGAGGGATTGAAGCACGAGTTCAAGATCAGCGTTCCCGCATCGGATCTCGATGCCAAGGCGGGCGCCAAGCTGGTCGACCTCAAGGACAAGGTGAAGCTCAACGGCTTCCGTCCCGGCAAGGTGCCGGTCAGCCACCTGAAGAAGGTGTACGGCCGCTCGGTGATGGCCGAGACCATCGACCAGACCATCCGCGACACGAACACGCAGATCTTTACCGATCGCGGCTTCAAGCTGGCGACCGAGCCGAAGATCACGATGCCGACCGAAGCCAAAGAGGTCGAGGAACTGCTCGCCGGCAAGAGCGACCTGACCTACACGGTCGCGATCGAGGTGGTGCCGACGATCGCGCTCGCCGATTTCAAGAGCTTCTCGGTCGAGAAGCCGGTGGTCGAAGTGACCGACGCCGAGGTCGACGAAGCGATCAAGCGCATCGCCGAACAGAACCGCCCCTATGCCGCCAAGTCCGACGGCGCCAAGGCCGAGAATAACGATCGCGTCACCATCGGCTTCAAGGGCTCGATCGACGGCGTGCCGTTCGAAGGCGGTACCGGCGAGGGCATTCCGGTCGTGATTGGCGCCGGCCAGTTCATTCCGGGCTTCGAGGAACAGCTGATCGGCATGGGCGTCGGCGAGACCCGCACGCTCAAGGTTTCATTCCCGAAGAACTACGCCAGCGAAAAACTCGCCGGCCAGCCCGCCGAGTTCGAGACCACGGCGACCCTGATCGAAGCTCCCGGCGAGGCCGAGATCAACGACGAGTTCGCCAAGACACTCGGTCTGGAGTCGCTCGACAAGCTCAAGGAAGCCGCGCGCGAGCGCCTGGTCGCCGAGTTCGCCGGCGCCACCCGCCAGCGCGTCAAGCGGGCGCTGCTCGACCGGCTCGATGACAGCCACCAATTCGAGGCGCCGCCGTCGCTGGTCGCGGAAGAGTTTAATCTGATGTGGAACTCGATCAAGGCCGAGATGGAATCCTCGAGCAAGACCTTTGCCGACGAGAACACCACCGAGGAAGCGGCCAAGGAAGAGTACCAGAAGATCGCCGACCGCAGGGTCCGGCTCGGCCTCGTGCTGTCGGAGATCGGCGAGAAGAACAAGATCACCGTGACCGACGACGAAGTCAGCCGCGCGGTGATCGAGCGGGCGCGCCAGATGCCCGGTCGCGAGAAGGAAGTCTGGGACTACTATCGCAGCAATGCCAATGCGCTGGCCCAGCTTCGTGCGCCGATTTATGAAGACAAGGTGGTCGATTTCATCCTCGAACTCGCTCAGGTCACCGAGAAGAAGGTCTCGCGCGAGGACCTGTTCAAGGACGAGGACGCCGATAAGAGCGCAGCCTGATCGATTCAATCAGGCCGGTTTTGGTCAGGTTCACATTAATGATGAACCGCAAAAGCGACATAGCAACGGTCTCCGTCGCTATGCGACCGCCTGCGAATCAGCTTGAACTCGTCTAACTCAGCTCGCAATTGCCCGGTCTTGTCGCCGGGGAATTGGCTCATATCTGTGAGTTCTGAATTGAAGTCCTGCATCACGGGACGTTCGTCCGCGCCCGGCAAACCGCACCATCCCAAATGGTGATTTTCTTGCCGACGGATGTTCGCCGCCGCCAAACTCTAGGGTGACTAATGCGCGATCCCGTTGAAACCTACATGAACCTTGTGCCGATGGTCGTCGAGCAGACCAACCGCGGCGAACGCGCCTACGACATTTTCTCGCGCCTGCTGAAAGAGCGCATCATCTTCCTGACCGGTCCGGTCGAAGACGGCATGGCGACGCTGACGGTCGCGCAGTTGCTGTTTCTCGAAGCCGAGAATCCGAAGAAGGAAATCTCGATGTACATCAACTCGCCGGGTGGCGTGGTGACGTCGGGCCTCGCGATCTACGACACCATGCAATTCATTCGTCCGCCGGTATCGACGTTGTGCACGGGGCAGGCGGCCTCGATGGGTTCGCTGCTGCTGGCGGCCGGCCACAAGGACATGCGGTTCTCGCTGCCGAATTCACGCATCATGGTGCATCAGCCCTCGGGCGGCTTCCAGGGCCAGGCCACCGACATCATGCTGCACGCGCAGGAGATCCTGAATCTCAAGAAGCGGCTCAACGAGATTTACGTCAAGCATACCGGCCAGACCTACAAGGCGATCGAGGATGCGCTGGAACGCGACAAGTTCTTGACTGCCGACATGGCCAAAGACTTCGGCATTGTCGACAAGGTGATCGAGAAGCGCCCCGAAGAAGCGGCGATGACCAAAACCCCGTAAGGTTGCGGGTAACCGCATCCGCGTTGACCGCGGCTGCGGTCTCGACCGGCAAATTTGGCCGCTGGCGGCACGCTTATGCACGAGCATAGGCAGAAAGTTCCGCTTTCGTGCTGGTTTGCCGGCGTGGCAATCGCGCAACGCTTGGGCGATTTCGTCAACTTCTCCCCGTGTCAGGGCCGGAAATCACGGTATTGTCACGGTCTCCGATCCGCGCCCGGTTAGCGAATTCTTGATAGTCGGGTGTCAGCATGGTTGGCTGTAAGGGATCGCTTATGAATCGCGGGAGATTCGAGTAAGCCGTGATTCTGGCGGCGTGTAACGAGTAGGGTCTTTTCTGGTACGGAATTTGCTCTATCTATCCAGAGGTCCGGCCTAGTGCCGGAATGGGTCGATCGGGTAAAGGGATCGAACGGCGGACGGAGATAAGAATGAGTAAGGTCGGCACGAGCGACTCCAAGAACACGCTGTATTGCTCGTTCTGTGGCAAGAGCCAGCATGAAGTCCGCAAATTGATCGCGGGCCCAACCGTATTCATCTGCGACGAATGCGTTGAACTCTGCATGGACATCATCCGTGAAGAGAACAAATCCTCGCTGGTGAAGTCGCGCGACGGCATCCCGACGCCGAAGGAAATCTGCAAGGTCCTGGACGACTACGTGATCGGCCAGAGCCATGCCAAGAAGGTGCTGTCGGTCGCTGTCCACAATCATTACAAGCGGCTCAATCACCAGACCAAGCACAACGACGTCGAACTGGCGAAGTCCAACATCCTGCTGATCGGACCGACCGGCTCGGGCAAGACGCTGCTGGCGCAGACGCTGGCGCGGAT
>JBBRSX010000208.1:0-9307 GCA_038244925.1 Hyphomicrobiales bacterium
CGGCTGAACCTGGCCGGTGGTGGCCGACCAGCCCATCGTGTTGGTCACGTGGACTTCGATCTGCCGCACGCCTTCGTAGCCATGTTCCAGCATGCCTTCGTACCACTTCGGGTTCAGCATGCGGGTGCGGGTCTCGAGCGCGACCTGTTCCGACAGCGTGCGCACTGTGCCGGCGCCGCGGGTCTGGTCGCCGATATAGACCGGGGCGGACTGGCCGCCCTTGGCCATCCGCACCGCGCGGCTGATGCCGCCGAGCGTATCGAAATAATGATCGACGGTGGTGACGCCGAGTTCCACCGAGTCGAGGTTCTGGTAGGCGAGATCGACGGTCGCTAGCGCGTTCTTCAGCAGCGCGGTCTGCTGCACCGGCTGGCCCTTGAGGCCATAGGCAAAACTCTTGCGGCGGGTGTAGGTTTCCGCCAGTTCGTCCTCGTCGTCCCAGCGGCCATTCTCGACGAGATGGTTGACGTTAGAGCCGTAAGCGCCGTCGGCATTGCCGAACACGCGCAAGGACGCTGTTTCGAGATCGCAGTTATGGGCAGCCTGGTAGGCCAGCGCGTGCTTGCGAACGAAATTCTGTTCGATCGGCTCGTCGACCGATGCGGCGAGGAAACAGGCTTCCGCCAGCAGCTTGATCTGCAGCGGCAGCAGGTCCCGGAAGATTCCGGACATGGTGACGATAACGTCGATCCGCGGGCGATTGAGTTGATCGAGCGGCAGCAGTTCGGCACCGGTCAGGCGGCCATAGCCATCGAAGCGCGGCCGGGCACCGAGCAGCGCCAATGCCTGCCCGATCGGCGCGCCCTCGTTCTTGAGGTTGTCGGTGCCCCACAGCACGATCGCGACCGACTCGGGCAGCCTATTTCCTTCAGCGACATGCTTGTCGATCAGCCGCTGCGCCTGTTGGGCGCCATCCTGCACGGCAAAGGCGCTGGGAATACGGAACGGATCGAAGCCGTGGAGATTACGGCCGGTCGGCAGGATCGCTGGCGTCCGCAGCAGATCGCCGCCCGGGGCGGGGCGGACGTACTTGCCATCCAGCGCATGCAGGATCGCCGGGAGTTCGTGGTCGTGTTGAAGGATGCCATCGATGCCGGCGAGTTCCTTGTAAAGCGCCAGCGACGCATCGTCCTTGGCGGCCAATGCTTCGGGGGCATCGCCGCGTACGATCGCTTCAAGCGCGGACTTCTCGGGACGTACGCCATGCGAGGCATCAGCCACCGCCTGCAGCATTTCGACGCGCTGTTCTGCAGACGGCGCCTCACCGACCACGTGGAGACCGTGAGGGATCAGCGTGTATTCGAGTTCGAGCACCGCGTCGGACAGTTTTCCGATAGTCGTGGACGGATCCGCCCATACCGGCTCGGCCTCGGCGAGGTCGAGCGTGCCCGCCTGGGCCTGGATCAACGTTGCAAGACCGTCGCGTTCGCCAGCATCGTCCGGCGGCAGACCGCGCCAGCGCGCGATCGACGCCTTCAGTTCGACCAGACCTTTGTAGAGACCGGCATGAGCGACGGGCGGCGTCAAATAGCTGATCAGGGTCGCGGCCGAGCGGCGTTTCGCGATCGTGCCCTCGGAGGGATTGTTCGAAGCGTAGAGATAGAGGTTCGGCAAGTCGCCGATCATCCGGTCCGGCCAGCACGCGCCTGAAAGACCGGCCTGCTTGCCCGGCATGAATTCGAGCGCGCCATGGGTGCCGAAATGCAGCACCGCGCTGGCACCAAAATCCTCACGCAGCCAGCGATAGAAGGCGGAGAAGGCGTGCGTCGGCGCAAAGCCCTTCTCGAACAACAGCCGCATCGGATCGCCTTCATAGCCAAAGGCGGGCTGGATACCGACGAAGACATTCCCAAAACGCTCGCCGAGCACGAAGATTGAGCTGCCGTCGCTTTGTTGTTTGCCGGGCGCCGGCCCCCACTGCGCCTCGATCTGTCGTAGCCATTTTTCGCCGCGCACATGATCGCCGGCCGGGATTCGGACGTGGACATTGGCGTCGGTGCCAAACCGAGGCGCATTGCCGACCACGATGCGTTCGCGCAAGGCGTCCACGCTGTCGGGCACGTCGACCTCATAGCCTTCACGCTCCATCGCCGTCAGCGTGCGATGCAGGGACTCGAATACCGACAGGAACGCGGCGGTACCGGTATTTCCGGCATTGGGCGGGAAATTAAACAAGACGATCGCGACCTTGCGATCCCGCCGCTCGGAGCGGCGCAACGCGACCAGACGTGCCGTGCGCGAGGCCAACATGTCGGCGCGCTCGCTGCATACCCGCATCTCCCCGCCGATCTCTGACGGCGCAAACGTGCAGGAACGCTCACACCCCGTGCAGGGAATTCCGGCGCCGTCGGACCGGCCGCCATAGACCATTGGCCCCGCCGCGCCATCGAGTTCGGGGATCGCGACCATGATGGTGCTCTCGACCGGCATCAGCCCGCGATCGGATGCGCCCCACTGCTCCAGCGTCTGGAACTCGACCGGATGCGCCGACAGATAAGGCACGTCGATTCCGGCCAAAATGTCTTCCGCCGCCTTGGCGTCGTTGTAGGCGGGGCCGCCGACCAGCGAGAAGCCGGTGAGCGAGACCACCGCATCAACGGCGCTGCGGCCGTCCTTCATGAAGAAGCGTTCGATCGCCGGCCGCTGATCGAGACCGCTGGCGAAGGCGGGAATGACGCGAAGCCCCCTCGTCTCGAACGCCGCGATCACGCCGTCATAATGACCGGCATTTCCGGCCAGCAGATACGAGCGCAGCAGCAGAAGGCCGACGGTGCCACGCTCATTAGCCAACGCCGGCAGCCGATCTGCCGTATCCGAGATACGGCCCTTGAGGCGCGGGTGGTAGACGCCGACATCGGCGTATTCGACCGGCGCTTCGGCCTTGGCAAGTCCGCGCAGCGTCCGGCGCGGGCCGTCGGCATAACGATCCACCAGCAGGCGCACCAAGTTGGCGATGTTCTGCTCGGATCCCGCCAGCCAGTATTGCAGGGTCAGGAAGTAGGCGCGCATGTCCTGCGCGGTGCCGGGAATGAAACGCAGCAGTTTTGGCAACTGCCGCAGCATCTTCATTTCGCCCTTGCCGCCCGGGCTCTTGCCGCGGTTGCCGCGCAGCTTCTTCAGCCAACCGATGGCCCCGAGTGCCTCGCCGCTCATGTCGAATTTTCCGCCTCGCGTCAGCTTCACGACTTCGGCCGCCGACATGCAGCCGATCATGGCGTCGCATTCGTTGCGGCGAGCCACCAACGCCGGCATCACCGCGCGGACGTGGTCGTCGAGGAACAGCATGGTCGCGATCACGATGTCGCCGCGGGCGATATCGGCCTTGCAACGGCCGAGTGCGGCGTCATCGCTGCCCCATTCGTCCGCCGAATGGACCGAGAGCACCAGGCCGGGATAGTTGGCCTTCAACAGTTTTTGCGCGCGCGCGGCCGCGCCGGACAGATGGCTATCCATGGTCACGACGACGACACGAAGCGGTGTCGCGTCAGCGGGCGTAGTGCGCTTTGGCATCGTATAGGGTCTCGACGGTTATGGTGGCGACGCCATTTTCATTGGCGAAGCGTTCGGTGTTGCGGCGCGCTTTGCCGCGAACGAAAAACGGGATTTTGTAGAGTTCTTTCTCGGCATCGGCGGCCCAGACAGCGACGATGCTTGATGCTGCAACGGGTGACTGCGTCGGCGCTTCCATGGCTGCGGCCGAGTGCCCCGCGCCGAGATGCGACGGCACCGCGCCATCTACGAACTCAAAATCGTCCTTGAACATCGCCAGCAGATGCTCCTCGAGGCCCATCATCAGCGGATGCACCCAGGTATCGAAAATGACGTTGGCGCCCTCGAACCCCATCTGCGGCGCGTAGCGGGCCGGAAAGTCCTGTACATGCACCGGCGCCGAGATCACCGCGCAGGGAACGCCGAGACGTTTTGCGATATGGCGCTCCATCTGCGTGCCCAGCACCAGTTCGGGCTGCAATTCCGCGACTTTGGCCTCGACTTCGAGGTAATCGTCGGTAATCAGCGGCTCGACGTCATAACGCTTGGCGGCTTCACGGATTTCGCGGCCGAACTCGCGGCTGTAGGTGCCGAGCCCGACGACCTTGAAACCAAGCTCGTCGGAAGCGATCCGCGCGGCGGCAACCGCGTGGGTTGCGTCGCCAAAGATGAAGACTCGCTTGCCGGTCAGATAGGTCGAATCGACCGAGCGCGAATACCAGGGCAGCCGCGTAGAGCTCGCCGCGAGCGTCGCGGTCGGATCGACGCCGGCGAATTTTGCAACTTCTTCGACGAACTCGCGCGTGGCCGATACGCCGATTGGAATGGTTTTGGTGAAGGGCTGGCCAAAAGTCCTTTGCAACCAGGACGCCGCCTGCCCAGCCACTTCAGGGTAAAGCACGACATTGAAGTCGGCATCGCCGAGCCGGGCGAGATCGGCAGGGGTCGCGCCCATTGGCGCCGTGACGTTGACGTCGATGCCAAGCTTGGCCAGCAGCGCCGTGATTTCGGTGACATCATCGCGGTGGCGGAAACCGAGCGCGGCGGGTCCGAGCAGATTGCAGCGCGGCCGCGCACCGACGGCGCGTTCGGGACGCTTCGAGCCCGGCGCTGGCGCCGACGGTCCGGCCAACGCGCGGACGAGTTGATAGAAGGTTTCGGCCGCGCCCCAGTTCTCTTTGCGCTGATAGGCGGGAAGATCGACGGTCACGACCGGGATCGGCAGATTGAGCGCCCGCGCCAGGCCTCCGGGATCGTCCTGGATCAGCGAACCCGTGCAGGACGCGCCGACGATCATCGCTTGCGGCTGGAACCGGTCATAGGCGTTTTGTGCCGCGGTCTTGAACAGTTCGGCGGTATCGCCGCCGAGATCGCGCGCCGAAAAGGTCGTGTAGGTCACGGGCGGCCGCCGGTCGCGCCGCTCGATCATCGTGAACAGCAGGTCCGCATAGGTGTCGCCCTGCGGCGCGTGCAGCACATAATGCAGACCTTCCATCCCGGTTGCGACGCGCATGGCGCCGACATGGGGAGGTCCTTCATATGTCCAGACCGTGAGCTGCATGGTCAGGCCACCAGTTTCGCGCGACGCACGAGCGGGCGTGCAAACAGTTCGGCGAGGTCGGCGGCCTGCTCAAAACCCTGGATCGGCGTGAACACGAGTTCGATCGACCATTTCGTGGTCATACCCTCGGCTTCCAGCGGATTGGCGAGCCCAAGCCCGCAGACCACGAGATCGGGCCGCGCGGCGCGGCAGCGATCGAGCTGCAGATCGACGTCCTGCCCCTCGGTCAGCGCTACATCCGACGGCAGCAGCTTGAGTTCTTCCGCGAGATGTTCGCGGTGCAGATAAGGTGTACCGACCTCGACCAGTTGCATCGACAATTCGCGCGACAGGAACCGCGCCAACGGGATTTCGAGCTGCGAATCCGGAAACAGGAAGATGCTGCGGCCGGCGAGCTGGCCACGGTAACGAACCAGCGCCCGCGTTGCACGGGCCCGATAAGGTTGGGTCACCTTCTCGAACACATCGGGTTCGACGCCGAACGCATCCGCCGCCGCGCGCAGCCATGCCGTCGTGCCTTCCACGCCGAGCGGGAACGGTGCCGCCAGCCGCGTTGCGCCGCGATCCTCCAGGACACGCGCGGTATCGGCAAGAAACGGCTGCGCCAGCAGGAATTTGGTGTTCGGCCCAATCGCCGGAAGTGCTGTCGAGCGGCGCGGCGGCAGGAATTGCACCGGACCGATGTCCAAGGCCTCGAACAGACGGACGAACTGGTCCTCGACCACGTCGGCCAGCGAGCCGACAATGAGCAATTGGCCCTCGCCCGTTCTCGCGGGGGGTAGTGCGGGAACGAGCGAGGCGAGACAGGCATCCTCGCCTTGCGTGAATGTTGTCTCGATTCCACTGCCCGAGTAATTGAGGATGCGCACACCGGGCGAAAAACGCTGCGAAAGCCGCAATGCGGCGCGCGACAGATCGAGCTTGATCACTTCCGACGGACAGGAACCGACCAGAAACAGCAGTTTGATGTCCGGCCGCCGTTCGATCAGTTGCGTCACGATGCGGTCGAGTTCGTCGTTGGCGTCCGTCAGCCCGGCGAGATCCTTCTCTTCCATGATCGCGGTCGCGAAGCGCGGCTCGGCAAAGATCATCACTCCGGCCGCGGACTGAATGAGATGCGCGCAGGTACGCGATCCCACCACCAGGAAGAAGGCGTCCTGGATTTTCCGGTGCAGCCAAACGATTCCGGTCAACCCGCAGAACACCTCGCGCTGGCCATTCTCGCGACGAACCGGCGTGGACGAGTTTTTGGGTGCGATCTCGGCGCCATCGACGCATCCCTGCACATGCGCGTTCATGCCAGCCTCCCCGAGATCGAGGAAGCTGACAATGCGATGCGCTCGTCACGGCGCGCCGCGCGAAGCTTCAATATGAACTGCGTGGCGTTGATGAAGTAGGACGCGTAGGCCGTCAATGCGAGCAGCATCTGCTGGCGCGGATCGCCGAAGCGCGCGAACAGGGCGACCAAATAAGCTGTGTGTAATGCCAGCACCAGGAAGCTGAAGACGTCTTCCCAGAAGAAGGCCGGCGCAAACAGATAGACACCGAAGACTTCGCGCTCCCAGATCGAGCCGGTGATCATGATCGCGTAAAGTAGCAGCGTCTTGATCACGATCGACGCCGCCGCGACGCCAAATCCCTCGCCGATGGCGAGATAGCGGATGACCAGCGCCAGACTGATCAGGAAGACGGCGAACTGGATCGGTGCGAGGATGCCCTGCACCAGCGTCCACCTTGTTGCATCGCGGCGGACGCGCTGCTCCGGAGTGTAGAGCAACTTAAGTGGTTGTGCCGCCGAGCGAACTGCACGTCGGGAGTTACCCGCGCCAGAAATTCCGTTCGCAGGCGCAGCGACGGATTCCCCGACCAAACTGTAAAGATTGTTTGACAGTCTTTCGTCGCAGTGATGCGATGCCGGCAGGGGAAAGCGAGCAGCTGCCGGCGTTTCATCGCCGTATCGGGGAAAATCACTATTTGCCGCTGCTCTAGGCTGCACCACGCCACTCCCTACGTGCGAGCTTGATGACGAGAAGGCTAAACTCCGTTCCAAAGACTGTCAACCAAGATAGACGTAAATTAAACTTGACGGTTTTGAGAGACGGGGACTTAATGTTGGGGGGAGTGAAAAATGACCGATGTGAACGAGCAATCCTTCTCAGCCGGCAGCGTCACTGACACCGTTCCGGCGCGTCATTCAAAATCGTTTCGACAAAGAATACCGGCGCCGATCTGGCGCTTTCGGCCGACGCTGCAGCCGGTCGCGGTTGTCAAAACCATCAAGACGCGGATCATTCCAAAGATCGTTCTGGCGCTGCGTAGCGCACCAAAGACGGTAGAAAAAGCCGAACGGTCGCCAACCCCCGTCGAACTATTCGCAGCGCTGACGCTTGGAAACGATGATGGCGCCGCGTTCGCCTATGTCGAAGAGCTCGTTGCCAAGGGCACGTCGGTGGAAGCAATTTTTCTCGATCTGCTGGCGCCCGCGGCCCGCCAACTCGGCACGCAGTGGGAATCAGATGCGACGGATTTTGCCAGCGTGACGCTCGCTGTCGGCCGCCTTCAGCTTATCATGCGGCGGCTGGGCGATCGCTTCATCAGCGAGACAAGCGGCGGCCACGCCGGCGAATCGGTGCTGCTGACCAATATCCCGGGCGAGCAGCACAGCTTTGGGCTGTCGATGGTGGCCGAATTCTTTCGGCGCGCCGGCTGGAACCTGTGCACAGGTCCTTTCTCCTCGCATCAGGAGCTGACATCACTCGTGAATAGCCACTGGTTCGACATTGTCGGCTTTTCCGTCAGCAGCGACCGGCGGCTCGATGAGCTGAAGCGGGGCATTCACGACATCAGGCGCGGCTCGCGCAACAGGAACGTCGGCATCATCATCGGCGGTCCGATGGTTATCGCCCAGCCCGACCTTGTGGCATCGATGGGAGCCGATATGATGTCGGCTGATGCGACCGCGGCGCCCAGCCAGGCGCGTGGCCTGATCGAACAGATGAAGGCCCGAAATTGACAGGGCCGGGTGCGCGAAAATGGCAAACGCCGACGCGGCAACGGATGCCGCGGATGAACGTCCGGAGGATCAAGGGTATGACGGCTGCCAGAGCGGACAGCTTCGCGCCGGACGGCATCGTCACCTCGCTCTATCTCCGGACCAAGACGCTTCACGTCGAAGCGGAGCGCACCGGCATTATCCGCGATCTGTTGCGCGGCGAAGCAAGCCGTGACGGCTATGTTCTCCTGCTGCGCAATCTTCTGCCTGCCTATCAGGCGATGGAGCACGGCTTTGAAAATCATCGCCGCACCCCCGGCGTCGGCGTGCTGGCGCATTACAGGCTCGATCGCGCCGCCGCGATCGAAGCCGATCTCCTGGCCCTATGCGGCGAGCGCTGGAACCACGACATTCCCCTGCTCGGCGCCGGAGACGTTTATGCCAAGCGGGTTGCGAAAGCTGCGGAAGGCGACGGCGCGCGGCTGATCGCGCATGCCTATACCCGTTATCTCGGCGATCTCAGCGGCGGCCAGATCCTGCAACGATTGCTGGCGCGGTCGCTTGCATTGCAGCCTTCAGAACTGACGTTCTACGACTTTCCGCGGTTTCCCGATCTCGACGCGCTGAAAGCGGATTACCGCAAGGCGCTCGATCACGCCGGCGTGGTCGCGGCCGACCGCCAAACGGTGATCGAGGAAGCCGCCATCGCGTTTTCCCTGAATATCGACCTGTCCACCGCGGTCCAGGCACGGCTGTTGCGCGGGTCGAGCACGGTCGCCGCATCGGAATAGACTGTTGCGGTTTGCGATCGCGACTACTTTTCCGGCTTGTTGCCGCCCGATGTGCGCGACGAATGCCAGATCAGATGCTCCAAGACCTCGGCGGTTCGCAATGTCGAATTGCGCACGCTTTCGAGCATCTCGGCGATACGGCCGGTTTCCACGCCATAGGTGATTTCCAGCGCCGCGAGTTGCGCGTTCTCGATCACTGACGACAGCAGGTTCTGATAGACGAGATCGGTCTTGGAATCGAGACGAACGCTGTTGATGCGGTTGCTCTGAATGATGCCTTCCTGAAACCGGCTGCGCGCCACCTCCGCGGCCTTGCGGTCGGTGATATCGGTAAAAATCAGCACGAAGCCGAGCACCCGGTCGCGCGACGGCTGGACCGGATCGGCCCTCACCAGTAGCGGCTTTTCCCGGTTGCCTTCGCTGCGCAACAGCAATTCCCCGCGCCAGGCGCGATGATGACGGATCAGGTCGGCA
>JBBRSX010000209.1:0-9067 GCA_038244925.1 Hyphomicrobiales bacterium
GAAGTCGGCGACATGGCCGATTTCGCCATCGGTCGCGTGCAGGCCATAGCCCGTGACTTCGCGGACGCTGCGCAGGCAGGGGTCGCCCTTCTGATCACGGTCCGCTTCGGCTTTTGCCTGGTCGAAACCCGGGCCGGGAGGCTCCATCAGCCCGCCGGTATAGCCATAGCCGCCCATATAAAAGCCGGTGGACCAATAGGGTGCCCAGCCATAATAATCATAAATGCCGCTTTCCAGCTGCCGCGATACCGGCTTGTCGGTGTCTATCGACGGACTGTCCTTGACCTGCTGCCGGGTCAGCAGCACCGAATATTGATGGCCGATATGCTCGACATGACCGAGTGAAGCTGGCGGCAGCAGCACACTGCGACCTGGCAGCCAGTTGCCGGTATCGACGACCAACCAGCGTACCCGCCACGTCGAATCGTCGAAAAGCAGATCGGTGATCGAGCCGATCGCACCGTCGCTCGCCTCGATCTTGAAACCCTCGATCTTCGAAGCATGTAGGATCATAGATTATTTCCTGCTGCGCATTGCCAATCCAAGTTTTAACAGCTGCGGCAGCGAGTTCTCAGGGCCGGAAACTACTTACGCCGCAGAGGTTCCTTGGATTACCATCGGCGTGGAACCTACTCGGCCAACAATCCCAGTACCGCGACCGCCGGCATGCGTAGTTTCCGAAGCTGCTCCGATCTACGCGAACGGCGTAAGACTATGGTATGTTATTTCTCTCTCAGCCCCGCAAGTTACCGGTCAATTCGGGGCAAGTATGATGACGGGTAATGTGTCTAACGCAGATCAGCTAGCATCGTCGCCAAGGCCTGATCAGGGCACCATCACGGCGGTCCGCGGCAGCGTTGTCGATGTGCGCTTCCCGCATCGCTTGCCGCCGATCTACTCCCTTCTGCTTACCGGCAACGAGAGGCGTATTGCACTCGAAGTGCTCTCGCACCCCGACGAGAAACATGTACGCGGCATTGCCCTTGCACCGACCCAAGGACTTGCCCGGGGCATGGCGGTCACGGATACCGGCGGCCCGCTCAAGGCGCCAGTCGGCAACGCCGTGATGTCGCGGATGTTCGACGTCTTCGGGAACGTCATAGACCGCAAGCCCGCACCTGTCGGGGTATCGTGGCGATCGGTACACCGAGCGCCGCCTCTCCTGTCCGAGCGATCGACGAAATCGGAAATCTTTGAAACCGGCATCAAGGCGATCGATATGCTTGCGCCGCTCGAGCGCGGCGGCAAGGCAGGGCTGTTCGGCGGTGCGGGGGTCGGCAAGACGGTACTGCTGACCGAAATAATCCACAACATGATTGGTCACGACAACGGCGTCAGCATCTTTTGTGGCATCGGCGAACGCTGTCGTGAAGGCGAGGAGCTGTACCACGCGATGGAGAAAGCAGGGGTACTCCCTGGCATGGTCATGCTGTTCGGCCAGATGAACGAGCCACCCGGCGCGCGATTTCGCATCGGCTACGCTGCCCTGACGATGGCCGAGTATTTTCGTGACGACCAGCGCCGTGACGTGCTGCTGCTCATCGACAACATCTTCCGGTTCATTCAGGCGGGCGCGGAGGTGTCCGGACTGATGGGGCGGATGCCGTCACGGCTGGGCTATCAGCCGACCATGAGCACCGAGCTTTCCGAAGTCGAGGAGCGCATCTCCAGCACCGATCGAGGCGCGATCACCTCGATCCAGGCAGTTTATGTGCCGGCCGATGACTTTACCGACCCTGCCGCGGTTCACACCTTTTCGCATCTGTCCGCCTCACTAGTCTTGTCGCGCAAGCGGGCGGCCGAGGGTCTGTATCCTGCGATCGATCCGCTGCAGTCCAATTCGAAGATGGCGACAGCGGCGGTTCTAGGCGTTCGCCATTACCGCTTGGCGCAGGCGATCAGAAAGACGCTCGCGCAATATGCAGGGTTGCAGGACATCATCGCCATGCTCGGTCTCGAGCAATTGTCGCCGGAGGATCGCAAGACGGTCGGTCGGGCGCGCCGTCTGGAGCGCTTCCTGACCCAGCCGTTCTTTACCACCGAGCAGTTTACCGGCAAGCCGGGCAAGCAGGTGTCCCGGGCGGATGCACTCAACGGTTGCGAACGCATCCTGGCAGACGAATTCAAGGATGTGCCGGAATCCGCCCTCTACATGATCGGAGCGGTCGACGAGGCCTTGACCAAAGCCGAAAATGGAAAGCCGAAGTCCGCCGCCGCTGCTGCGCCGCCAGCCGAGGCCAATCACGTTGCAGCTTAAGATTCTCCTTCCAGACCGCATCTTTGCCGATGAGGCGAATATTGCGAGGATTGTGTTCATGACGCCGGGCGGGAGCGTCGGATTTCTGCCGCACCGCGCCGACTGCGTTGCGGCGATCGTGCCGGGTCTGTTCACCTATCAGGCCGTGGGGGCGGATGAGATCACCGTGGCGCTCGACGAAGGTGTGCTGGTCAAGGTTGGCGGCGAAGTCCTGGTTTCAGTGCGGCGCGCCATTGCTGGTTCCGATATCGAACAACTGCACAAAAACATAACAGCCGAGTTTTTGACGCTGGATGATCTCCAGCAAGCCCAGCGCCACGTCTCTGCACAAATCGAAGGCGGCTTCATCAAGCGTTTCGCGGCGTTCGAAAATGCTTAAGCCGAAAAAGCCTGACCCCAAAGGCTTCGCCGCTTCCGTCGGTGCCCAAGCCGTGCGCCGCGCCCGGGCGCGACGCCATCCCGGTCAGGGCGTGTGGTTCGGTCTGGGGATGACGGGGCTCATCGGGTGGTCCGTGGCCATACCGACGCTAATCGGCGCGGCACTGGGCGGGTGGATCGATCACAACCATCCGGGTTCGCGATCGTGGACATTGGCGCTGCTTATCGCTGGTTTGACACTTGGCTGCTTGAATGCGTGGCGCTGGGTCGCCGCTGAACAGGCCAATCTTGAGAACGACAATGATGACGCTGCTTGACGCTGTGATGCTGCTGGCGGTGTTTGCCGCGGGTGCCGGCCTTGGCGCGATTTTCTTCGGCGGCCTTTGGTGGACTATAAATCGCCTGCTGCTTGGGCATCTTTCGACGTCATGGCTTCTCGCGAGTGCCGTCGCCCGGTTTGGCCTCGTAGTCGTCGGCTTCCTGCTCGTCGCAGGAGCCCAGTGGCCGCGTTGGGCCGCAGTCCTCGCCGGTTTCATCGCGGCACGGCTGGCGATGGCCCGACTTTTACCATATTTCGACGCCAGGCTGGCTAGCGCGGCCTCACCCGAGCCAAGCCGCCGTGCGACTTAGCCCCGATCAGCTCGTCTTCTGGCATTATGGGCCGCTAAGCTTGAATGCGACGATCGCTTTTACCTGGGTATTGATGCTGGTGCTGGTGGCAGGCTCGATGCTCATGACCCGACACCTGGCGACCGGCAGCCGGCGATCCCGCTGGCAAAACCTGCTCGAGATAATCGTGACCGCGATCGAAGGGCAGATCGGCGATATCGGCCTGGCCGAACCGCGCCGCTACGTGCCGTTTGTCGGGACACTTTTCCTGTTCATCAGCGCTTCCAGCCTGTCGAGCATCATCCCGGGCTTCGAGCCGCCGACGGGATCGCTGTCGACCACGATCGCGCTAGCGCTATGTGTCTTTGTCGCTGTGCCGACCTTCGGCATCACGGCGCGCGGGCTCGGCGGCTATCTCAAATCATATGTACAGCCGACGCCGATCATGCTGCCCTTCAACATCATCAGCGAGGCGTCGCGGACGCTGGCACTCGCGGTGCGCCTCTTCGGCAACATGATGAGTGGCGCGCTCATCGTCGGGATCCTCGTCAGCATCACGCCGCTGATCTTTCCGGTCGTAATGAGCGCGCTCGGTCTGCTGATCGGTATGGTGCAGGCGTACATCTTCGCGATTCTGGCAGCGGTCTACATCGCTGCCGCGACGCGCAAGCCGCGCCTTGCGCGGTCCGCCGCGCCCGCCCCGGCCTGAGCCAATAAACAAGGAGAAGTCATGGACCCCACCGCACTCATCGCCGTCGTTTCGATTGTCATGGCCGGGCTCACCACCGGCTTTGGGACGATGGGGCCGGCGTTTGCCGAAGGAAAGGCCGTCGCCACGGCGATGACTGCGTTGGCGCAGCAACCCGACGCCTCGGCGACAATCACCCGTACCTTGTTCGTCGGGCTTGCGATGATCGAATCCACGGCGATTTATTGCTTCGTCGTGTCGATGATCCTGATCTTCGCCAACCCGTTCTGGAACACCGCCATCAAAGCGGTCGCGCATGCCGCCGGTAAATAGATGCTCATCGACTGGTTCACTGTGGGCGCCCAGGCGCTCAACTTTATAATCCTGATGGCTCTGCTCAAGCATTTCCTGTACCGACCGATTCTCGATGCGATCGATACCCGCGAGCAGCGCATCGCTGGGCAACTCGCCGATGCCAAGAAGCAGAAGAACGAGGCACATCAGGAGAAGGAAGCGTTCGGGCAAAAGAATGACGCCTTCGACAGCGAGCGTGCCACCCTGCTCAAAAAAGCTACGGAGACGGCAAATGCCGAAGGCAAGAAGCTGGTCGACGCGGCAAAATCGGCTGCCGACGCCGAAGCTGCCAAGCGTCGCGAGGGGCTGAAGGCCGAGGAACTCGAGCTGATTGCTTCGATACGCCGCCGCACCAGCGACGGTGTCTTCGCCGTGACGCGCAAGGTCCTCGCCGATTTGGCTGATACCAGCCTCGAAGCCGCCATCGGAAAATTGTTCCTCCGCCGCCTGAAATCGATGGATGCCGCTGCCGTGACACGAATGAAGACCGCACTGATGGCAGCTCATCCGGCGAAGGCCATTGTCCGCAGTGCCTTCGAACTCCCGTCGCGGCAGCGCGCCGCCATTGCTACGGCGGTGGGACACGCGCTGGACCGCGAGGTCGCCATCGAATTCGAGACGGCCCCGGCGTTGCTAAGCGGGATCGAACTCGTCGTTTCCGGACAAAAAATCAGTTGGAGTATCGCCGACTATCTTCAGGCGATGCAGGCCAGCATCGACGCACTGGTGGATCCCGCGGTGACGGTACCGGCGAAGTGACAGGAACGAAGCCTTTGCACCGGGCGTTCGACACCGCCTTCGCAGCGATCGACGCGGGGCGTGATGACTTTGCCATCGAGTTCGTGCCGCAGGAGATCGGTGAGATTGCCAGTGTCTCCGTCGGTATCGCCAAGGTGACGGGACTTCCAGATGTCGGTTCAGAAGAGCTGATCCGGTTTCCCGGCGGCCTCTTCGGTATCGCTTTCAACGTCGACGCCGACGAGATCGGCGTCGTTTTGTTGGGCGATCACGAGCACCTTCATGCCGGCGACGAAGTGCGGCGTACCGGCCGGGTGATGGACGTCATCGTCGGAGATGCGCTGCTCGGCCGCGTTATCGATCCACTCGGGAGGCCGCTCGACAACAACGGTGTGATTTCCGCGACCCATCGCCTTGCGATCGAGCGGCCGGCTGCCGCGATCATGGACCGCGCGCCGGTCAATGTACCGCTGCAGACCGGACTAAAGGTCATCGATGCCATGGTGCCAATCGGCCGTGGCCAGCGCGAATTGATCCTTGGCGACCGGCGCACCGGCAAGACCGCGATTGCCCTCGATACGATCATCAACCAGCGCGGCAAGGATGTCGTTTGTATCTATTGTGCCATCGGTCAGCGCGCGGCGGCCGTGGCGAGAGTCGTCGCCTCACTGCGCGAGCATGACGCCATGGACTATTCGGTCGTGGTGGTGGCCGAGGGCAACCAGCCACCTGGCCTGCTCTACATCGCGCCCTATGCGGCCACCAGCATCGCGGAAGCCTTCGTGGCGAAGGGCCGCGACGTCCTGATTGTCTATGACGATCTGACCCAGCACGCCCGCGCCTACCGCGAGATTTCGCTTCTACTACGGCGCCCGCCAGGCCGTGAGGCCTTCCCTGGCGACATCTTTTACCTCCATTCGCGCTTGCTAGAACGCTCAACCAATCTCGACAAGAAGCTCGGCGGCGGCTCGTTGACCGCCCTGCCCATCATCGAAACCGAAGCCGAGGACATTGCCGCTTACATTCCCACAAATCTTATTTCGATCACCGATGGCCAGATATACCTGTCGCCGTCGCTGTTTGAACTTGGTGTCCTGCCCGCGGTCGACGTCGGCAAGTCCGTGTCGCGCGTCGGCGGCAATGCCCAGCATGCGATTATGCGGGTCGCGGCAAGCGACATCAAACTCGCCTATGCTCAGTTCGAGGAACTCGAGACATTCGCAAGGTTCGGCGCGCGCCTCGATGCGGCAACCACCAAGACGCTCACGCACGGTCGCCGCATCCGTGGCGCGCTCAAGCAGGCCGAACTGGCGCCGCTGCCCGTCGCTCACGAAATTGCCATACTGCTAGCGCTGGGCGCGGGCCTGTTCGACACACTGCCTCTGCCTGACATGGACGACGCTCAAGCGGCGATCAGCATGGCGGTGGACGAGATGCCAGATGACATCAAGATCCGGCTGGCAGGAACCGGTAAGCTCACGGACGCCGACCATGCCGCTGTCATGGCAATGCTGCATGCTACGATCGCGCCGCTGCTGCCGCCGGCGCCAAACGCCACGGAAACGGCTAAGCTCAATTCAGCGACTGATTCAGTCCCCGACCCAACTACCCCTGGTACTTCACCATGACTGAGAGCATCGCCGGTTTGCGCCGAAAGATCGCCAGCGCAAGTGACCTACAATCGGTCGTACGCGCTATGAAGGCGCAGGCTGCGGCGAGCATTGAGCAATATCAGCGGTCGGTCGCGGCACTCGACGGATATCAACGGACGGTGTCCCTAGGTCTCGGAGTCTGCCTCCGCCTCCGTCAGCGTGAGGTTGTAATGCCGCCTTCTGATCACCGCCAGCCTGCGGTCAAGGTCATCGTTCTCGGCTCTGATCAAGGCCTTGTCGGGCGCTTTAACGATGTCGTCGGCGATCTCGCGCAGAAGTTGATCGCGGACCACTCCGGCCGGGTAGCAATCTGGACGGTAGGCGAACGCGTACGCCTATCTTTGGTTGATGCAGGCACGACGATTGCGCATTCATTCGACGTGCCGGCGTCGGTCGCTGACATTGTCACGCTAGTAGGTAAGATCCTGATTGCCGACGAATCGTTTCTCGACGCGAACCAGCCTCCTGAGCTTTATCTCGTGTATAATGAGATGGCGCCGCCAGTTGCTTATCGCCCGGTCAGCATCCAGCTACTGCCGCTCGACGAGGAATGGCGCGTGCGCGCATCAGCAGCGAAATGGCCGACATCGGGCTTGCCTGCAGTCCTAGAGCCGGCCGACGGTACCCTGACCGCATTCATTCGTGAATATCTCTTTGTTTCATTGTTTCGCGCCTGCGCTGAGTCGCTCGCTAGCGAGAACACGAGCCGCCTTGCTGCCATGCAACGCGCCGACAAGAATATAGATGATGTCAGGATTACCCTCGGAGCCGAATACCATCGCATCCGCCAAGCGAGTATCGATGAGGAATTGTTCGATGTAGTTGCGGGCTACGAGGCGCTGCGCTAAAACTTTGATCAGCGACATTGACAAATATTTTCTGATACGAATCAATAGAAGATTATCGGAAAAGATTCCTGATTGAGTTTCACCTGAAAAGGTTTTGGTATCATATAGTCTGTCCTTTGTTAAGAATTCCGTTTGTTTATGTCGAAATGTTGCTTAAGTAGTTTTCGGGCCTGCAAACTGCATCAACCCGCCGCGGATTTCCTATTGAAGAACCTATAGAATGGCACAAAAATTACGGCGATGTATTACCCGTATAAATAGGATTCGACTGCGCCGATCAACAATCCCTTCATGGTCAGCCATTCAAATCCGGGCAACAAGGGACTCCAGGCCTGGCGCATGTGAAAGCGGTCAGGCGCTACAAACCCAAAGCCGATGCAGAGTAGGAAGCTGATCAGCAGCAAGAGCGATAAAGCGTGTCCCACAGGCGGAAGGCGGGGACCGGGACGAACTTGTTGCCGGTGGCATCGCGGCTTCGGCTCGGGAAAAGCTTCTCCAAGCCGAAAATGAAGGCAATTCCGCCGAGCGAGTGTTGGCATAGCCGTGGCCGCCCACGAGGACGATATTGCGGCATTGGCGGTACAGGTGCCGATCTTCGAGGCCCGTCTCTGCAAGACAGGTGCGCCGAACGCTTTTCCAAATCGATTCACTTCGGGGAGCAAGACACTCGCTGCGTTGTCATCACTCTGAGCACAAAACAACAGCTGAGTAGATTCCGAGCCTTGTTTGATCCAGCCCCGAGCAACTAAGCTTTGTATAATAGAACGTGCTTATCAAACGTGCTTATAAAACGAACGCTTTCCGCGCATGTGGGAGTTTTACTTCGCATCGTGCGAGACAGGCTTTCGTGTTTGCGGGTTGATGGTGTTGCAGATGCAACTCGCTCGAAACGTCGGCACCATTTCGCCGACGCGCAATTACTTAGCAGAAAAAGGAGTACAGACGCCAAAAAGGCTGCACCTGTTCGATACTTAAACTAGGTATGACAGTAAAGGGAGGTATAACATGAGTAGATATTGCGGACACTACAGCAATGGTATCTGCGCAATTTTAAGCAGGGTCAAATCTTAGTGGCAACTCTATCGATTTATCCGGCAGTGTTTTCGCCTTGCGAGAAGGGGATACACCCCTTCTCATGACCGATAACAGTACAGTGCCAACTCCTCCCGCCGACGAGCGCCGACGTGATTTTCTTTATGTGGCCACCGGCACCTTTGCTGCCGTAGGCGCCGCAATCGCCGTATGGCCGATGCTCAACCAGATGAATCCGTCCGCCGACGTGCTCGCCGTTGCGAGCATCGACGTCGATCTTGCAGGCATCGAACCCGGACAAGCGATCGTCGCGGTCTGGCGCGGGAAACCGATATTTGTGCGCAACTTGACAGATGTTGAACAAGCGGCAGCGATCGCTTTTCCGACCAGCAAGCTGCGAGATCCGCAGACGTTGGCGCAGAGAACCAAGCCTGGCGACGTCAATTGGCTCATCGTCATTGGCGTATGCACGCACCTAGGCTGCATTCCGCTCGGCGGACGGCTCGGCGAA
>JBBRSX010000210.1:0-8948 GCA_038244925.1 Hyphomicrobiales bacterium
CTCGTCGCGGGTCTGCATCCCGGCGCGGCCCTTGCCGCCGCGGCGCTGCGCGCGATAGGTCGACAGCGGCACGCGCTTGACGTAGCCGGCATGCGAAACCGTGACCACCATGTCCTCGCGCTGGATCAGGTCCTCGTCCTCGACCTCGCCTTCCTGCTCGATGATGACGGTTCGGCGCGGGGTGGCGAATTCGTTCTTCACCGCCGCAAGCTCGTCCTTGATGATCGACTGCACCCGGGCGCGCGAGCGCAGGATGTCGAGGTAGTCGGCGATTTCCACCGCCAGCTTGTCGAGTTCCTCGGAAATTTCATCGCGGCCGAGCGCGGTCAGCCGCTGCAGGCGCAATTCGAGAATGGCCTTGGCCTGTTCGAACGACAGCCGCGCGGTGCCGTCGTCGGCCATGCGGTGCCGGGGATCGTCGATCAGCGTGATCATCGCCTCGACGTCCCTGGCCGGCCAGTCCCGCGACATCAGGGTGTCGCGCGCGGTGTTCGGATCGGGCGAGGTGCGGATCACGCGAATGATCTCGTCGATATTGGCGACGGCGATGGCGAGGCCGACCAGGATATGGGCGCGGTCGCGGGCCTTGTTGAGCAGGAACTTGGTTCTGCGGGTGACCACCTGTTCGCGGAAGGCGATGAACAGGGTCAGCAGATCCTTGAGAGTCATCGTCTGCGGACGGCCGGCATCGAGTGCCACGACGTTGGCGCCGAAATTGGTCTGCAGCGGCGTGAAACGATAGAGCTGGTTCAGCACCACGTCCGGCACCGCGTCACGCTTCAGCTCGATGACGACACGAAAACCGTCGCGGTCGGATTCGTCGCGCAGGTCGGAGATGCCCTCGATCTTCTTCTCGCGCACCAGTTCGGCGATACGCTCCACCATGGTGGCCTTGTTCACCTGGTAGGGAATTTCGGTGACGATGATGGCTTCGCGATCCTTGCGGATGGTGTCGATCGAAACCTTGCCGCGCATCACGATCGAGCCGCGGCCGAGGTGATAGGCCGAACGGATACCCTGGCGCCCGAGGATGATGCCGCCGGTCGGGAAATCCGGGCCCGGAATGATGTTGATGAGGTCGTCAATGGTCAGCGCGGGATCGTCGATCAGCGCCACGCAGGCGTCGATGACTTCGCCGAGATTGTGCGGGGGGATGTTGGTCGCCATGCCGACGGCGATGCCGCCGGAGCCGTTGACCAGCAGGTTCGGGAATTTGGCCGGCAGAACCGACGGCTCCCGCTCCGAACTGTCGTAGTTCGGCTGGTAGTCGACGGTGTCCTTGTCGATGTCGTCGAGCAGCGAGTGCGCGATCTTGGTCAGGCGGGACTCGGTGTAGCGCATCGCCGCCGCGGTATCGCCGTCGACCGAGCCGAAATTGCCCTGCCCGTCGATCAGCGGCACGCGCATGGAGAAACTCTGCGCCATGCGTACCAGCGCGTCGTACACCGACTGGTCGCCGTGGGGATGGTACTTACCGATGACGTCGCCGACCGTTCGCGCCGACTTGCGGTACGGCTTGTTCCACTCGAAGCCGTTTTCGTACATCGCGAACAGTATGCGCCGATGCACGGGCTTGAGACCGTCGCGCGCGTCCGGCAGCGCACGCATCACGATCACGCTCATGGCGTAATCGAGGTAGGAGCGCTTCATCTCTTCGAGAATGGAAACGGGACGAATATCGGAGGGCGCCGGCGGCTCGCCGGGCTTGTTATCTTCAGGGTCAGACAATGGGGAATCCGGTCAATTTTATCTGAGAATCATATAGCGCATCGAGGGTGCTTTAACCACCCCGCAGCGTTCTGGCTACGCTGTTTTTCCCTTCGTTTTTTCATAGACTTACCGGGTTCGGCAAGCGCTGCTGCGCGCCGCTTCGGAACGGCCGATTCCTGGACCGGAAACACGCGCCCCGCGGGCCTGTTTCCGCCCCCTCACGGGCTGAAAATCACCGCATGCATGATCCGTCCCGGCAGCAGCGTGAACAGGCCGGCGATGACGATGCCAGCGGCGAAAATTCCGATCATGGTCTTGCGGTGGCTGCTCACGTTGTGGCGGCGTGCGGCGATCACGGCGGCCGGGAGCAGGATCAGAACCATCATCGAGAGCAGATCGATCGGGCTCCAGGGCCCGAGCAGCCGGATCTGGTGGATCCAGAACGAGTTGACGGGCGACCACAGCCATCAGGCCGACCCAGATCCAGCCAAGGGTCCGGTGCGGCAGCGTGCTTCGGGGCCGTGAACCGGACGACGCCGACCACCAGCGCTGCCATCGCCGCCAAAGCATGGATGGGTATCGCTGGAGCGGCATCGAGCAGCGGCGCAAGGCTCATGGTTCAAGGCTCATGGTTCGAGGCTCATGTGGTTTGAGGCTCATGACTGAAGGCTCACGTGTGGGCTCCCAGGGGCGAATGACCGGCGCCCCACGGGATCGGCGACCACGACGCGAAACGGCTTAGGCGGAACTCCTAATGTAAATATCATTAACATAGGCGCGGGTCAAAGCCGCGCCGCCTCCGGTTGGAGGCGAGCTTGTTGGCCCTTTGCAGTGCAATACAGCCGTATGCTACGACTTCACATGAGCCGTAAACAAGGCGTAAACGCCTGTTCCCGCGAGAGAATTTCGCGCGACCTATCAGGCCTGAAGCGGTCTGGCTTCAGAACGGGATGTCGTCGTCCATGTCGCTGTTGCTGCGCCCACCGGCGCCCGCCGCAACCGGACGCCGCGGCGCCGAACTGACCGGCCCGCTCGAGCCGAAATCACCACCGGAATCGTCCCCGCCAAAGCTGCCGCCGCCGCCGCCGCTGCGGCCGTCCAGCATGGTCAGGGTCGAGTTGAACCCCTGCAGCACGACCTCGGTCGAGTACTTCTCGACGCCGCTCTGGTCGGTCCATTTGCGGGTCTGCAGCGCGCCCTCGATATACACCTTGGCGCCCTTCTTCAGGTACTGCTCGACGATCTTGCAGAGCGGTTCGCTGAAGATCACGACGCGGTGCCACTCGGTCTTTTCCTTGCGCTCGCCGGTGCCCTTGTCGCGCCAGGTCTCCGACGTCGCGATGCTCAGATTGGCGATCGGCCGCCCGTCCTGTGTCCGCCGGATTTCCGGATCCTTGCCGAGATTTCCGACCAGGATCACCTTGTTAACGCTTCCCGCCATCGCCGCTCTCCACTCGAATTCACTGATAAAACCATCGGAGGTAAAACCATCAGAGGTTAAGACCACCGGGCTGCCGCCACGCGGCGCGCCGTTGCCTGCGCACGGATGTCCCCGTCCGCAAGCGGACGTTTGAACGACCCTATACGCCCACCGGCCCCGCAGACTTAGCTATCCCTCGGCAAGTCAACGGTTATCCACATATAGCACGTCCGGAGCCAATGTTCCAGTTTTGTTCCCTGGAATAGGTCGTTCTGACATGTCCGTGAGAGCGCGCTGCATGGAATCGTGCGGGCTCTTGGCGGGCAATCGCATGGAACCCAAAGTTCCCACCGGCGCCTGGATACCGTAAATATGTCAAAACCTTGCGATGCCGCACTTCGCCCGCGAGTGTGGCATTTCGGCGACGGCTTTTTCGACTGAACCGGCGTATCGGTTGTAACAACGGCGCGGCGCTCGCGTCACCACGTATCGCTTCGGGGACCAACGAGAAGCGACAATGGAGAGCAGGAACATGAAGAAATTTTTGTTGAGCACGGTTGCCCTCATTGCTTTCGCGGCTCCTGCCGCTGCCGCCGATCTCGCCGCGCGGCCCTATACCAAGGCGCGCCCGATGGTTGCCGCCGTCTATGACTGGAGCGGCTTTTACATCGGCGTCAACGGCGGCTGGGGATCGAGCCACAAGTGCTGGGACTTCACGGATACGGCAGGCGTATTTGTCAGCAACGAGGGTTGCCATGACGCAACCGGCGGCACCGTCGGTGGTCAGATCGGTTATCGCTGGCAGGCCAGCAACTGGGTGTTCGGCGTCGAAGCGCAGGGCAACTGGGCTGACTTCAAGGGCAGGAACGTAAGCCTCGCCTTCCCGGCCTTCAGAAACGAGTCGCGCATCGATGCGTTCGGCCTGTTCACCGGTCAGGTCGGTTACGCCTTCAACAACGCCCTGCTCTACGTCAAGGGCGGTGCTGCAGTCGTTTCCGATCGCTACAACAGCTTCGCGGTCGCGACCGGCAATCAGGTCACCTTTGACGACAACGACACCCGCTGGGGCGCCGTTGTCGGCGTCGGCCTGGAATACGGCTTCGCCCCGAACTGGTCGGCGGCCATCGAATACGACCACATGTTTATGGGTGACCGGACCTACACCTTCCTCAACAACGGCAACGGCGGCGGCGGTGCAGCCGGCGTGCTGTTCGGTACCGATCGCATCCGTCAGGACGTCGATCTCGTCACCGTCCGCGTCAACTACCGCTGGGGTGGCCCGGTCGTCGCCAAGTACTGAGTTTTTAAGTACTGATCCTTCGCGTTCAGCCAACGAAATACCGAAAGGCCGGCCTCGTGCCGGCCTTTTGCTTTTGGCGGTACGAAACGGCACGCCCTGTTCGTTATGTTTCCGGGTGTGTTTCCCGAGCTACAGCCTTCCGGGCCGTCGTGGGGTATTTTTGGTACTGAAATTGGACTTTGAAGAAACCGGGTATTTGGAGAGTTTTTATGAAAAAGATCCTTTCGGCCGTGATCGGCCTCGCAGCACTGAGCATGGCGGCCCCCGCCTCGGCCGCCGATCTTGCGGCCCGCCCTTACACCAAGGCACCGGCGATGGTTATCGCCGCTTATGACTGGAGCGGCTTCTACATCGGCATCAACGGTGGCGGCGGCTGGAGCCACAAGTGCTGGGATCGCAACTCCTTCACGACGGGCGGAAACCTCGTTCCGGTCGTTCAAAATCCCGGCGGACCGGAAGGCTGCCATGACGCAACCGGCGGCACGGTCGGCGGTCAGGTCGGCTATCGCTGGCAGTCCGCCGCATGGGTGTTCGGCGTTGAAGCGCAGGGCAACTGGGCTGACTTCTCCGCTTCCAACACCAGCCTCTTCTTCGGCGCACCCACTGCCAACCGCACCAAGGTCGAAGCCTTCGGCCTCTTCACAGGTCAGGTTGGCTACTCCTGGAACCAGTTTCTGCTATACATCAAAGGCGGCGCTGCGGTCACCAGCGACAAGTATCACGGCTTCAACAGCCTCACCGGCGTGGTGTTCGACTCCGCCAGCGAAACCCGCTGGGGCGGCGTGGTCGGAATCGGCGGTGAATACTCCTTCACCCGCAACCTGTCGATCGCCCTCGAATACGACCATCTATTCATGGGCGACCGCGACATCTCGCTCTACTCGACAACTGTTCCGGGCGCGCTGTCCCGGGTTGATCGCATCCGTCAGGACGTCGATATCGTTACCGCCCGCCTGAACTACCGTTTCGGCGGCCCGGTTATCGCCAAGTACTGATCTTCGCGTCAGCCAACCGAATACCGAAAGGCCGGCCTCGCGCCGGCCTTTTGCTTTTTGGGAACGCTGAAGCCTTTTGAACCTGCCGACGCTGCGGGCTGAGACATTCTGTCAAGCTGTGGCCCGGAGGTCACAGCCATCGCCGGTTCCATTTGCTACTTCTGCGGGCAACAAGAGTCCCAACAACAGAAGATTACCCCAAGGGTGGCTGATGAGAGCGTTTCTGGTTGCGGTCGCCGGCCTCGGTGCGCTGGCCCTGACTTCTGCGGCTTCCGCGGCTGATCTCGCCGCCCGCCCCTATACCAAGGCGCCGGCACCGATGATGGCTGCGGTCTACGACTGGAGCGGCTTCTATATCGGTCTGAACGGCGGCGGCGGTTCGAGCCGCAACTGCTGGGACCTCACCAACGACAACGGCGTCGCCATTGCGAATACGCCGCGCGAGGGCTGTCACGACGCGACCGGCGGTCTCGCCGGCGGTCAGTTGGGCTATCGCTGGCAATCGGCGAGCTGGGTATTCGGTGTCGAAGCCCAGGGCGATTGGGCCAATCTGAAGGGATCGAGCGCGAGCGCGACGGCGATCATCCCCTTCAACAACCAGACCAGGATCGACGCCATCGGCCTCTTCACCGGCCAGGTCGGCTACGCCTGGAGCAACATCCTCGTCTACGTGAAGGGCGGCGCGGCGGTTACCGACAACAAGTACAGCAACGCCTTCGCCGCGACCGGCGTGGTGTTCAATACGGCCAGCGATACCCGTTGGGGTGGCACCGTCGGCGCCGGCCTTGAAGTAGGCTTCGCGCCGAACTGGTCGGTTGCCTTCGAATACGACCACCTGTTCATGGGCAGCCCCAATATTTCCTTCCCCGCCTCCGCCATCGCCGTCTCGCGCGCCGACAACATTCGCCAGGACGTCGACATGGCGACGGTCCGCGTGAACTATCGCTGGGGTGGCCCGGTGATCGCGAAATACTGAGCTTCGCTTCGACCAACCGAATACCGAAAGGCCGGCCTCGCGCCGGCCTTTTTGTTTTTGCGTCGAACCGCCGCTTGCTGACCGCTGCTGCCAAATATTGCTGATGCAAAACAATCCGTTGATGATTCGCGGAGAGCACTGGAAATCCTTCGCCGTTCTTCCTACGTTCCGGTATTCGATCATCGGCGCCTGATCCCGGCATGCTCCGGCGATGCGCGCCCAACGTCGTGCGTCTCACGCACGTGGAAATACCGCTATGGATGAAATCTTGAGGGCGAAGCGCCAATCGAACGCCGGCTCCGCATCGCGCGCGATCACGATCCGCGGTGCGCGCGAGCACAATCTCAAGAACGTCGACGTCGAGATACCCCGCGACAAACTCGCGGTGTTCACCGGCCTGTCCGGCTCCGGCAAGTCCTCGCTCGCCTTCGACACCATCTATGCCGAGGGCCAGCGCCGCTACGTCGAGTCGCTCTCGGCCTATGCCCGCCAGTTCCTCGAGATGATGCAGAAGCCGGATGTCGACCAGATCGACGGGCTGTCGCCGGCGATCTCGATCGAGCAGAAGACGACGTCGAAGAACCCGCGCTCCACCGTCGGCACCGTCACCGAGATCTACGACTACATGCGCCTGCTGTGGGCGCGGGTCGGTGTGCCCTACTCGCCCGCGACGGGGCTGCCGATCGAAAGCCAGCTGGTCTCGCAGATGGTCGACCGGGTGCTCGCGCTGCCCGAAGGCACAAGGCTCTATTTGCTCGCGCCGGTCGCGCGCGGCCGCAAGGGCGAATACAAGAAGGAGCTCGCCGAATACCTCAAGAAGGGTTTTCAGCGCGTCAAGATCGACGGCACCTTCCATGAGCTGGCGGAGGCGCCGACGCTGGACAAGAAATTCCCGCACGACATCGACGTCGTCGTCGACCGCATCGTGGTCCGCCCCGATATCGGCCAGCGCCTCGCTGAGAGTTTTGAGACTGCGCTGAAGCTCGCCGAGGGCCTTGCCGTGATCGAATACGCCGACGCGCCGGCGGCGGCCGCGGAGGAAAAGAAGTCCGACAAGAAGACTGCAAAGATCCACGACAAGAGTGGCCCGGAACGGATTCTGTTTTCGGAAAAATTCGCCTGTCCGGTGTCCGGTTTCACCATTCCGGAGATCGAGCCAAGACTGTTCTCGTTCAACAATCCCTATGGCGCCTGCCCGGCCTGCGGCGGCCTCGGCGTCGAGCAGCATATCGACGAGGACCTCGTCATTCCCGATAAGGAAATGACGCTGCGGAAGGGCGCAATCGCGCCCTGGGCCAAATCGTCCTCGCCCTATTACATCCAGACCCTGACGGCGCTCGGCAAATTCTACAAGTTCACGCTCGACACCAAGTGGAAGGACCTGCCGAAGAAGACGCAGGCAGCGCTGCTGCACGGCTCCGGCGACGACGAGATCAAGTTCTCCTACGAGGACGGGGTGCGCTCCTACGACACCAAAAAACCGTTCGAGGGCGTCGTCACCAATCTCGAGCGCCGCTTTCGCGAGACCGAGAGCGAATGGGCGCGCGAGGAACTGGCAAAGTATTTCTCCGACATTCCCTGCGGCGGCTGCAACGGCTACCGGCTCAAGCCGGAGGCCTTGTGCGTCAAGATCGGCGGCAAGCATATCGGCGAAATCTCGGAACTGTCGATCAAGCGCGCCGGCGAATGGTTCGCGGAGGTGCCGACCGCGCTGAACGCGCAGCAGAACGAAATCGCGGTGCGGGTGCTGAAGGAGATCCGCGAGCGGCTCTCGTTCCTGCTCGACGTCGGCCTCAACTACCTGACCCTGGCGCGCGCCTCCGGCACGCTTTCGGGCGGCGAGAGCCAGCGCATCCGGCTGGCCTCGCAGATCGGCTCGGGCCTGACTGGCGTGCTCTACGTGCTGGACGAACCGTCGATCGGCCTGCACCAGCGCGACAATGCGCGGCTATTGGAGACGCTGAAGCGGCTGCGCGACCTCGGCAACACCGTGATCGTGGTTGAGCATGACGAGGACGCCATTCGCCTCGCCGATTTCGTGCTCGATATCGGCCCCGGCGCCGGCATGCATGGCGGCCATATCGTCGCGCAGGGCACGCCCGCCGAGATCATGGCCAATCCGAAGTCGCTGACCGGAAAGTATCTCACCGGCGAATTGTCGGTGCCGGTCCCCGAGCGCAGGCCGCCGAACCATCGCCGCACCATCAAGGTCATCAACGCCCGCGGCAACAATCTGAAAAACGTCTCGGCGGAAATTCCGCTGGGGCTGTTCACCTGCGTCACCGGCGTCTCCGGCGGCGGCAAGTCGACGCTCTTGATCGACACGCTCTACAAGGCGATCGCGCGAAAACTCAACAACGCCAGCGAGGGTGCTGCCCCGCACGACCGCATCGAGGGGCTGGAGCACATCGACAAGATCATCGACATCGACCAGTCACCGATCGGCCGCACCCCCCGTTCGAACCCCGCGACCTATACCGGCGCCTTCACGCCGATCCGCGAATGGTTCGCCGGCCTGCCCGAAGCCAAGGCGCGCGGCTACGAGCC
>JBBRSX010000211.1:0-8811 GCA_038244925.1 Hyphomicrobiales bacterium
TCTCAACACCCCGCCCGCACCGTTCCATGACAGCGCGGACCAAACGGCCTTCGTGACCCAGTGGATTCAGGACAGCAATCATCTCGGTCAGATGGCAACCACGATCGAGAACAATGGCTTCACCGGCGACATCGCCGGACTGGTCCAGCAACTGCAGACCTTCAACACCAATTCGAACGCGTTCGACCAGTCGCAGGGCGGACTGTTTTCGGCGCGTTTCTGGAACGAATTCCGAACCGACGGCACCTCAGGCACGGCAGCAACCGCGCTGATCGAGGGTCTGCAGACCCACAACGCCGGCGAGGTCAACGCGGCGGTCGAGCAGCTCGCGACGAACTCCGCGGATGTCGGCACCAACAACGTGATGGCCGATGGCGGTAACTATGCAGCGGTGGTAGCCGCGGCGCAGGCCACAGCCGTGACGCCGGTGGCGCCAGGGGATGGCGGCGGCGGTGGTGGTGTCGGGGGCGGCGATGGCGGCACCGGGGGTGGTAATGGTGGAGGCGGTGGTCAACCGGCGCAGACCCTCGTTGCCGGCGATCTCTATTTCGAAAATATGTTCAACGACGCCACCCGAATTCTCGAAGGCGGGCTGTGGCACAACAACGTCTCGGTGGGAAACCAGGGCCACGGCACCGATGGCCGGTACGTCGCGGATCTGCAGGCGGTTCAAACCGGCCTGACCGCCGATGTGGCGGCCGGCGATTTCACCGGCGACCAGCTCACCCATGTCAACACCGTGCTGGCCGACATCCAGACCGCGCTGGCCGCGGTGTCGGGCGCCGTCAACAACGACGCCGCGGCTGAAGCCGCCTTGCGCACCGCGCATCTGGACATCATCAACACCATCGAGAACGATCCCATCCTCCAGGCGCTGAGCATCAAGGACGACAATCCCGGCTTCAATTTTGCGCCGCCCGAGCTGGCGACGCCGTTGAACGCCAACACGCCGCACGCGACGTTCGCCGAGCTCGGCGCCATCTTCGACGACGCCCAGTCCAAGTCCCTTGGCGGCATCAACGCCGACAACATAGCGGCGATTCAAGCCGACCTGCAGACGGTCCATGACGGACTTCTGACGCTGATGCAGGACCATCCGCAGATGTTCGGCGGCGCGACCGGGATCCACGCCTCCACCATCGTCGATCAGATCAATCTTCAGTTGACCAATTTCGACCATCAATACGGGTTCAACCCCGACGCGGCGAAGGCGACCAACGACAATCTGCTCGACATCGCCGATATCGTCGCCGGCGACGACAACCTTGCCAACATGGCATCCGCCAACGGCGTCCACGGATGGACGCCGGCTCCGTTTACCGACGTCGTGCCGACGCCCTATCAGGACAATGCCGCCCAGACCAACTTCTGGGCCGACTTCATCGCCTCCGGCAACTCGCTCGGCGCCCAGGCCGAGCAATTGGTCGCCACCGGCGATGCCCAGGCGATCGGCGCCTTCATCCAGACGCTGCAGGGCTGGCAGACCAACGTCACCAACTTCGACGCGGCCCAGGGCGGCGTCTTCGAGGCGCGGTTCGACAACGAGCTGCTCGGCAAGGACTCCACCGTCGGCGCCGACGTAGCCGCAATGATCCAGGGCCTTCAGACCCACAATGCAGCGCTGGTGACCGCGGCTGCGGAAGGGTTTCACGACAATGCGGCTGACGTCAGCGGCAACAACGTCCCGCTCAACGGCGGCACCTACAACGCTGACGGCCTTACCGTGGCGGATGTACTCAGCACGGCGAACGCGCCGCTGCCGCCCGCACCGGTCACGCCGCTGACGCCGGCTGCCCCAGCCGCTCCTCCCGTTGCGGCCTTACCGGCGGTTGCGGGCGCCGGCGACGGCGCTTGTGGCGGCTCTCACGATCATCAGCATGTGGCCATGCCCGAACTGGCGCATCAGTTGCACCACATGTGGGGATAGTGGCGCGCGGCGCGACTTCAGCGTCTCCTGGGGCGTTCAGGAGGCGCTGGAGGCCGGCCGCATCAGGCTCAACATGGCGTTCGCCGCCTGAGTGTCGCGCACGCGGAAGCAATTCTTGGTTGGCCGCCGCGGGCAAACGGCGATCTGAGCGGCGGTCTTCTTTAGCGGTGGTCTTCTTTAGCGGTGGTCTTCTTTAGCGGTGGTCTTGGGGACCATCATTTGTGCGGCAGCAACATCGGCTTTGGCGGATCGACGCCATGGTTGCTGCCTTTCGAAGTAGCGGGGCGTACGCGTGAGGCATCGCAAGACGGACTATGGGACGATCATTCTGCATTGGTTGTTTGTCGCGGCTTTCGTGATCGCCCTCTTCAGCGGCCTGCGGATAGCAACGGAATCGCCTGAACGGACCTGGATCAACCTGTTCGATGCCGTGCTGCCACAGCAACGTGTGTGGACCGCGCATATGCAGGCTGCCGTCGTCCTGGTCGCGGTGGCGCTCGCCTATACCGTTTATATGATCCGCTCCGGCCTGGGGCGCCGCGTCCAACTGGACAAGGTTCGCCTGCGCGGCCTGTTCGGCCGCGGCCAGGCCAGGTTAAGCGCCGTCAACGCGCTGCTTTACTGGATCTTCTTCGTCACGATGGTGACGCTGCTGGCCAGCGGCGGCCTGCTGTATTTCGGCTTCTACTCCGGCTACGACGTGGCGATGCTGCATTGGGCCGGGACCTGGATCATTCTTGCCTTTGCCGTGCTTCATGTCGTGGCGCATTACAGCAGCGGCGGCGCCGCCCAGCTGCTCCGCATCTTCCGCCCCGCCCCGCTGCCGGCGCCGCCGCAGCAGCTCGATGCCATCGAATTGCTGAGCCTGTTGGCCGAGCAATCGGTGCACAAGCGACAGCCGCCGCCGGATTTCGATTCGCCACCGGCTGAACCGAAGCCAGCCGCACCTGCCCAAGCTCGTCGCGCGAGATCGAAAAATCCGACGCTGCAGGCCAACGCCTTCGTCGTTGCAGCCGCCGTGGCGATCACCGGCGCCTCGGCGATCGTGGCGGCGGATCGATTGTCAGTTGACGGCCTGCAGGTCCATCGCATCAACCCGGCCGACGCGCCGTTGCTCGACGGCGATACGTCGGACCGGGCCTGGCGCGGCATCCGGCCGTTCTCGCTCATCACCGGCGAAGGCGGTAATTTCGACGGCAAAGGCGAATCCAGAATCGAGATTCGCGCGGTGCACGACGGCACCTGGGCCTACTTTCTCTTCACATGGGAAGACCCGACCCGCTCGCTGAAACATCTGCCGCTGATCAAGCAAGCCGACGGCTGGCACCTGCTTCACGCGGGCTACGAAATCGGGGACGAACATGATTACAACGAAGACAAGTTCTCGGTGCTGTTGACCACGGCCGACGTCACGCTGGCCGGCGACCGGACCTTCCATGCCGGGCCGCATCCGGTTGCGAACGCGCCCGCCACCCTGACCGGACGCGGGCTGCATTTTACGGCCACTGGCTATGCCGACGTCTGGCAATGGAAGGCGACGAGCGGTGGCGCTACCGGCTGGATGGACGACGCCCATTTCGGGCCGCCGCTCGATCCGACGCCGATGCAGGCTGCGAGCATCGTTCCCTACAAAGGCGGCTTTGCACCGGACCCGGGCACGGCCAACTACCGCGACAATTTCACCATCGATGCCGACAACAGCGACGGAACCCCCAAGACCCGCCTGATCGCGCCGCTTCGCCTGCCGAGGGCGATTGCAGAAACCACGGCCGCGATGGGCCGTATCGACCTCGATCCCACGCATGGCGAGAGCGAGGGCGCGCGCTGGTTCATGACCGAAGCCGAATCGGCGCCCTATTCCGCCGAAGCCGACGCGCGGATTCCGACCGGCACGGTGATTCCCGGCGTCATCCTCAACGGCGATTTTTCCGGCGATCGTGCCGATGTCCGATGCGCCGCGCGGTGGGCCTCCGGCCATTGGGCGCTCGAGGTAGCGCGCCGGCTGGATACGGCAAGCGCATATGACGTGCCGGTCAGGAGCGGCGTCTTCATGAGGGTCTCGGCCTTCGATCACAGCCAGATCCGGCATACGCGGCATGTCCGCCCCATTCGTCTCGAGGTGGAATAATGCGAAAGATCTGCAAGGTCACGATCAACGACGCGCCGTTTCTCGCCAACTGCGGCGACCTGCTGCTCGACTGGGCCTTGATGAACGGCGTCGACCTTCCGCATGACTGCCGCGCCGGAGTCTGCGGCGCCTGCCGGGTACGCCTCGTCGACGGTAAGGTGTTCGGCGGCCAAACGCCGGGCGACGACATGATCCATGCCTGCCAGGCGCGGATCGTCTCCGATCTCGAGATCGCGACCGAGGCCGCGCCCGATCAGGTCACCCTGCCGGCGCGCGTCGCAAAGATCGTGCGCCTTGCGCCAGACGTCGCCGGCATCGACGTGGAACTGGCGAAGCCGCTGGAATTTCTGCCCGGCCAGTATTGCAAGCTGCAGTTTCGGGGATTTCCAGCGCGGTCTTACAGCCCAACCTACCCGCTGGAAGGCCGGCCGCATGATCGCGTGCTGCACTTTCACGTCCGCAGGCTGACGGGTGGGAAGATATCTTCGGCACTGGGCCACGAGATCCGAACCGGGCACCGCGTCAGACTGACAGGCCCGTTCGGCAGCGCCTTTTTCCGGGAAGGCCATGCCGGCCGCGTCGTTATCGTCGCCAGCGGCACCGGCTTTGCCCCGATGTGGTCTGTCGCCACCGCCGCGATCCTGGAGCGGCCGCAGCGCGAGCTGGTTTTCATCGTGGCAGCCCGGAGCATCAGGTCGCTGTACATGCACGCCGCCCTGTGCCGGCTGGCGCTGTTTCCGAACGTCACCATCATTCCCATGGTATCGGAACCGCAAAGCATCTCGCATGCCGTGCGCGGCGGCAGGCCGACCGATCATTTGCCGCACCTGTCACCGGATGACGTGGTCTATACCGCCGGCGCGCCGGCCATGACCGAAAGCGTGGCGGGAATCGCAAGGGCCGCGGGCGCCCGATGCTACACCGATCCGTTCCTGCCGGACGGAACAGCGTCCGAACCGGCCACCTTGATGACACGCGTCAGCGGCTGGTTCGGCGAAACCCGAAGCAATTCCATCCCGTTGCAGCCGGAAAAAGAAGCCGCGCCAGTGACGCGGCGCGCATCGGCCGCAGGAATCCGCTAACCGGGACCGGTCGTCATCCCGATGCAGTCAGCAACCGCTCACATCCCGTGCCCGCGATGACCGACAACACCACCTGACGCGCCGCGCCATCGAGCTTTGAATATTCCTCGCCGATCCACTGAATGCATTTGGCCTGATACGGAAACGGCTCCTGCACCCAGGGCAAACCATCCACTTCGGTCTCGACCTGTTTCGCGCCCTGCATGACGGCCCTCGCGTTGGCCAGCATCACCGGCACGTAAACCCGGCCCATCTCCGCGAACAGACCCCCAAGTGTTGCCGGAATATTGTCGCGCGAAATCCAGTGGGCCTCGGTGGGTTCGACGCCCGAGAGATCTTCCAGCACTTCGGTCCAGGCAAAAATGCGCGGCGCCTCGGCCAGCGTGATGGCAGTGGGCGTCGGGTCGAACCGCGCCAGTTGGGTCAACTGGCCATAGGCCGCAAAATCCGAAGCGCCCGGCCGCGCGCCCATCAGGAACGGCTGATGCTCCAAATGACACTTCATGGCGTTGAGATAGCGGCGGAAGCTGGCCTCGATGACCGGCGCGGTGGTGTCGTTCGAGCCGACCACGTAAAGGCGGGAAATCTGCCGGTCCTTGATAAAGGAGCTGACCGGCGCCAGCGTTGCTTCCGTCGCCGGCTTCACCGACCACCGCGGCAAAATTGCCGCGGCCTGGTCCGCATCGGCGGGAAAGTGCCAGCGATAATGAAACATTGCCTTGGTGAGCCACTCATCGGCAAAATCCTCGAGCAGATAATCGAGGAAGGCGATCGCGGGATCGGTTGGAACCAGCTTGCGGTCCGGGTAGTCGCGTTCGAAGCGGCGCAGTAGCGGCGTCGAATCCACCACCGCCTCGATCGAGCCGTCATGTCGCGTGAAATAGAAGGTCGGGAGCAGTTGCGGCTTTGGCTTCGGCAGATCGGTCGGCGCACGGTGCGAGCCCACCAGCAGCCGGTAGGGAATGCGGCGATAGCGCAGCGCCGCGAGCATCTTGCGCGTATAGGGTGAACCCGGTGCTCCCAGCAGAACCAAAGGCGGCGACGTCATGATGGATCCTCCCCGTTTCTTGTTGGCGCGCATACTGCCAACGACGTGGCGGTTAGGGAAGCCATCGGCCGAATTAGTCGGTCGATCCACTGTCGGAGATCGCCGCGAGATAGCGCCGAACCGACATCTCGAAAGACGCCTTGGCATCGGAAATGATATTGCGTCCCCACCACGCGCCGTAGATGCGATCAAATGCGAGCGGTTCGACCGCGCGGGCGATCCGGCGCACCGCTGCCGCGTTCAAGGGAATGTAATTCGGAAAGCTGTACATGAAACTGACGGAGCGGCGATCCATCGCCACCATGGCGACGTCGCCGGTCAGCAGCGCGCCGCGGCCTTCGGCGCCGGCGCGCCAGTGCAGGATGGTGCCGCCGGCGAAATGTCCGCCGGTTCGCACCAGGAGAACATCATCCGAGATACGATGGCTGTCGCCGGTCCACGGCACGATGGAAGGATGCGGCCGCGTGACAAAGGCGCGGTCGTCGCCATGCAGATAGACCGGCACGCCGCCAAACGCCTCGCTCCAGTCCGCGACCGCGCCATAATAATGCGGATGCGAAACCGCGATCGCCTTCAGCCCGCCGAGCGAGCGGACATGTTCCACCGCCCCTGATGTCACCAAGGGCAGGCAATCCCACATCACGCATCCATCCGCCTCGCGCACCAGGAGCGCGCGTTGGCCGATGGCAAAACTTGGCTCTACGCCCAGCCCGGCAATGCCGAGATCATCGCGCCAGACCAGCTTGAGACGCTTCGCCAGTTCGTCGCGCGCGAGCCAGGTCTGGCCCTTCCAGTTGACATATTGCCGCTCGTCCTCGCAGACCGGACACGCCGAAGGCGGCTGGTCGCCTTCGGGAAACTGGGCACCACATTGTTCGCACGTCCAGAGGGGCATTGGGATTACCTTGATAGTCATTCAGCTGTTCAATGCTGCCACAAGAACATGATTGTCGCCATTTGGGGCGAAAGCGAATAGGTTGAGTAGACTAACGGTCAAAATTTACAGTAGCCATTACGGACGGAGTTTCCAAATCGCCATGGGCCGAAGATGAAAATCCACGCACGGATAATTCTTGCAGCAGCCGCTATCATCCTGGTGATCTCGCCAGCCAACGCGGCGAACCGTGTCGCCCTGGTCATTGGAAACGGCGCTTATGAAAAAGTGCCTCTTCTGCCCAATCCGACGCGCGACGCCGCAGACATCGGCGACTCGTTGAGCCGGCTTGGATTCACGGTAACCCGCCTCAAGGACGCCACCGCCAGCGCCATGCGCAAGAGCATCATCGAATTTGGTCGAGCCGCCGTGGGCTCGGAGATGGCGGTAGTTTTCTATGCAGGCCACGGCATGGAAGTTGGCGGCGAAAACTGGCTGATCCCCGTTGATGCCGAGCTGCGCAGCGATACCGACGTAGAGAACGAGGCGGTCAGCCTGAAAGGAATAACGCTCCAGGTCGGCAAAGCAAGCCAACTCGGGCTTGTCATGCTGGATGCGTGCCGGAACAATCCGTTCAGCGCGAAGATGCAGCGTTCATTGAACACCCGCAGCGTTTCCCGTGGCCTCGCCTCCACCGAGCCAACCGACAACGTGCTAGTCGCTTACGCCGCCAAGGACGGCACGGTTGCCAACGACGGCGACGGCAAGAACAGCCCCTTTACCAAAGCGTTGCTGCGGCACCTGGAAGTACCAGGACTCGAAATCACGTTCATGTTTCGCGCGGTGCGCGATGAAGTCATGACCGAAACCAGACGGGAGCAACAACCTTTCGTCTACGGCTCGCTCTCGAAAGAGGCCATCTATCTTGCACCAAGCGTTTCGCCCCCAGCTGCCCAGAGCGTAGCCGTACCCAAACTACTTGCACCCCCGCCGATCACCACATCGGCCCGCTCGACCGAGGTTGTTGAGGCCCAGAGCTTCTTCACTGATCAGGACGCGCAACGGGTCGCTGATATCGGATCTAAGCTAAGTATGAAGATGCCGGAATTTCGCTTCGGAAAGATAGCCGCGGATGTGCCAGCGTCAGCCCGTCGCTTTGTAGGAGTCTGGGTAACCAAGTCCGGAGGAATCAACAACCGGAGACGCCAGATAATGCTGATTATAACAGACGTAACCAACGATGGAATCGCACTTGGCTTTTTCGTCGGAGGACTTTCAACCAAGTGGTCCACTTACAAAGGACCGCCTTTCTTTTACACTATCTCTGCGAACATCAAGGATCTGGCTTTGGACTTTAAAAATCCGAGCGGAGGGGCATCCTTTCATGTCGCACCTGCGAGGGAAGGTTTGGCCCTCGTCGAAACCAATGCCGGCAATGGAAAAAGAACGCCCGCAAACTTGCAAAATGTATGGTCATTCACCGAACGTGAGCGAGTGGCAAACGCAAAAAGGTAGAATGCGGTAGTCGAGGTGGACAGGCACGTGCCAAAAAAAGAAAGCCGCCCGGAAAGGGCGGCTGTCTTGAAAACCTCGGAAACCCAGAGGCTGGTTTGGTTGCGGGGACCTGCAACCATCTCAAATTACTGTTTCAGGCAGTAGCTTAAGCGTTGCCCTCCGAAGGCTTCAGTAGAAGTAGCTCGGAATGCGAGGGAACGCAGCATTCAGGCGTATTCCGGGGTCAATCATAGCGAA
>JBBRSX010000212.1:0-8494 GCA_038244925.1 Hyphomicrobiales bacterium
ATCAGGCCGGGGGTGTCGTCCTCGCCGGGATGGCCGGCGCATTCAAAACCGTCGATCGAGATCGCGTCGACGCCCATGCGCTCGGCCGACAGCGCGTGGCGGACGCTGGTGCATTTGTGCAGCACGATGACGCCGTGCTTCTTGAATTCGGTGACGTGCTCCTGCGGCTTGTTGCCGGCGGTCTCGACGATCTTGATGCCGCTTTCGATGATGGCCTGGCGGTATTCGGCGTAAGGCGGCGGCTTGATCGAGGGCAGAATGGTGAGGTTGACGCCGAACGGCTTGTCGGTGAGGCCGCGGCAGCGCGCGATTTCCTTGGTCAGGTCTTCCGGGGTCGGCTGGGTCAGCGCGGTGATCAGGCCGAGCGCGCCGGCATTGGCGACGGCGGCGACCAGCTCGGCGCGGCCGACCCACTGCATGCCGCCCTGGACGATCGGATGCTCAACGCCGACGAGTTCGGTAAAGCGCGTCTTGATCATGTTGGCCCTCGGTTTCCTGCTGTTGTTTCTGCGGCGCGGAATATCGCGCACGCTTGTTGTTCGCAGGCAGGATGCCGTCCGGCCCGGCAAAAGTCTACCTGATGCGGGGGAGGTCAGGGCAACGCATTCATGCAAAAGCGGGGGGCGGTGTGCCGGGAGGGGGGTAATGCTCCAACAACTGCCGTCATTCCGGGATGGTCCGAAGGACCAGACCGGAATCTCGAGATTCCGGGTTCGATGCTGCGCATCGCCCCGGAATGACGGAAGCTATCGACGCGGCCGCCGCCGCGCAGCTCACACCGCGCCGGATCCGCCGGCCACGATCTTCTCGTTCAGCTTCTGATCGACGATCTCGACCGTGCGGTCGATGTCGGCGCTCGGCATGTCGAGCTGATGCGAGATCAGTTTTACCAGGAGGTCGACGCGCTCGATGAACGGTGCGCCGCTGGCGACCGCACGGGCGGCCGACGAGGGCTTTAGAAGGCTTTCCGCCGCCTTGGCGTATTTTTCGAACGGCACCTGATCCGCGGGATCGGCGCCGAGACGCCGGGCGATGCCATCGACATGGTCGTAGATCGACTGCGACAGTTTGAGGTCGCCGTGCACGGCGTCGCGGATCGGCTGCGGCTCGTGCAGTGTGATGCAGCGGTAATTTCCGGTCAGCAGCATCGACCACTTCGCCAGCGGGACGAACAGCGAGTCGAACACTTTCAGCTTCACCGGCACGTCCTTGCCGTCCAGCTTCACCGCGTCGATATCCGTTTCGAGTTCGCGCAGCAGTCTGTTGTGGGCCGCGTCTTCGAACGCTGCCGCCTTGAAGTTGGTCGGCAGGCCGACATGCAGCACGTTGGCGGCTTCTTCCGGCGGACGGAAGGCCTGCGGATCGGGCGAGCACAGCGACACCAGGCCCGGCTTGAAGCGCTCCCAGACCTGCGCGTTGGTATAGGCCTCCTCGAGATCCATGTTCGCCAGCGCCGGGATCCGCTTCAGATAAGGCAGCGGCGGCATGTTCATGATCGAAAGGCAAGGCAGTTTTGCCTCGGCGATCTTGATCATCAGCACGCGGATGGTGTGGTTGGTGTATTGCGGCTCCTGCATCGCAAGGCCGACCAGATCGTAACGGGAAAGGTCGACGTTCTGCGGCGTGGCCGCGTCGAGTTTGCCGGGCAGGTCGCGCGAGAAGATCGCGCGATGCACCGCCTCGTCGCGCAGCTTGATGCGCACTTCAGTGCCGTCGCGGTTGATCAGCTCCGCGGTCTTGCTGCGGCAAACCAGGGTCACGTTGTGACCGGCCATCAACAGCTTGGTCGCCAGCAGGGAGCCATAGGAGGCTCCCAGGATCAGGATATTGCGCGCCATACTCGTTCCTCCATGTGTCTGCTTGGCGAAGGAACGGAGGACCAGACCTTACATCACGCGCAGAAAGTTACGTCGAAAGTAGCCGGGCGATACCGGTTCTGTCCTGTGAGCACAACCCCAAAACAACCGGCGCAGCAGAGCCTTAAGTGCCCGGTCGTCAGGCGGCGTTGGCACTGTGCTTGGCGGCGGTGGCTTCCTCGTCGAAAGCGCTCGAAATGTCGCGCATGCTGATGACGCCGATCAGGCTGTAGTTGTCGATCACGGGCAGGTGGCGGATGTGGTTGGTGTTCATGACGTGACGGACGTGCTCGAGCGTGTCGGTCGATGCGCACGACACCAGCTGCTGCACCGAGATCAGTTGCGAGACCTTCAGATTAGCGCCGTGCGCGCCGTGTTCCGCGATGGCGCGGACCACGTCGCGCTCGGTGAACATGCCGACCGCGGTGTTGCCCTCGGTGCGAACCACATCCTTGACCACCAGCGCGCTGATATTGCTGGAACGCATCAGCTGGGCGGCAATGGCGACGGTCTCGTTCATGCGAACGGTGGCGACGCGGGCGGCTTTCTTGCGCAGGATATCTCCGACGAGCATGGCAACCTCCAAGGGGATGGCAAGGGTGGGTCAGGCACGCACTTCTGGTATACAAAATACCAATTGTCAACACGAGATGACAGCAGCATCCTCCCAATCCCCCTAAATAAACAGGCAGTATTGCTGACATTTCACCCTCAGGCGAAGGGGCCTGAGCCTGTTCGAACGGCGGAATGGGGCTCTTGTATTTTGTATCCCTGAGGCCGGACGCAAAAAAAGAGGCGCACCTGCGTGCACCTCTTTTGTTGGATGGAGCCGCCGTCTTCAGGCGGCCTCTGACTTCCGGCCTCTTGTCAGGCCGTCTCCTCAGGCCGTCTTGGCGTTCTGCGCCGAAGCCTGATCGGCCTCGGTTTCGCTGCCGTGGATGAAGGCGCGGCGCATCGGCTTGATCACGAACAGCGCCATCAACGCCGCGGTGGCATTCAGCGCCACCGCGATCACGAACACCGCCTGCCAGCCGTAGTGGGTAGCGACGATGCTGGCGAGCGGCACAAGCAACGAGGCGGTGCCCTTGGCCGTGTACAGCATGCCGTTATTGGTGGTGGCGTATTTGACCCCGAACGTATCGCCGCTGGTGGCCGGGAACAGACTGTAGATTTCGCCGAACACGCCGAAGTACACTGCCGTTGCCAGCACGAAAACAATCGGGACATGGCCATAGGCCGACAGCGTCAGCAGCATCGCTGCCGCGGTGCCGAAGGCGATGAACATGGTGTTCTCGCGGCCGATCTGGTCGGACACCCAACCGAAGAACGGGCGGCCGAAACCGTCGAAGATGCGATCCAGCGAAATCGCAAAGGTCAGCGCCGCCATCTGGAAGCCGGCGAGGCTGACCGGGATGTTGGCGATCTTGAAGTCCTTTGCGATCGGCGCGATTTGAGCCGCCGTCATTAGTCCGCCGGCCGCGACCATCACGAACACCGCGTACATCACCCAGAAGATCGGGCTGCGCAGCACCTGCGGCGGGGTAAAATCGATTTTGGTCTGCGGCAGATTGAGCTGCTTCTTCTTCGCCGGCATCGCCACCGTCGGCCGGCGGATGAAGAAGGCGAGCACGAAGACGATCACGCCTTGTCCGATGCCGAACTCGAAGAACGCGCTCTGGTAACCGCTGGTGGCGATCATGTTGGCGATCGGCACCACCGTGATGGCCGCACCAGCGCCGAAGCCGGCGGCGGTCGCGCCCGCGGCGAGGCCGCGGCGATCCGGAAACCATTTCAGCGCATTGCCGACGCAGGTGCCGTACACCGAGCCGGCGCCGATGCCGCCGATCACGGCGGCGACGTAAAGCAGCGTCAGCGAGTCGGCGTAGGAATTGAGGATCCAGGCGAGAGAGATCATCACGCCGCCGAACATCACGACCAGGCTCGGACCGTATTTGTCGACGAACCAGGCTTCGACCGGAACCAGCCAGGTTTCCGTCACGACGAAAATTGTAAAGGCGAGCTGGATCGCCGCGCGGCCCCAATGATTTTTCGCGTCGATCGGATCGACGAACAGCGTCCAGCCGTACTGGAGGTTCGCGATCATCGCCATGCAGACGATGCCCATGACGAGTTGAAGCCAGCGGAAGCCGCTGGAAGACGGGGCCGCGGGTGTGGCGGCGGGTATGCTGGATGCCATTTGTCCTCCCAAGCGCATTGCCGTTTGTGACTTAGTGTCGCAATGGTTGTGACTTATCGTCACATGCGTTGGTCGGATGCTGGTATATTATATTCCATGATGCAAGCCAATCTTTGGGTGCGGCGCAGCATCCGCTATCAGCAATTCGTTGTGTATCGGGCGCGCGAAAACCGCGCTGGACGGCTGCCCAGGCACAACAAAAAAAGCGCCCGACCCAAGGGTCGAGCGCTTCGCTGTGAAACCGGCTTTGCAGTTTAGGAGGCGATCGCCCTCGCCACCACGGTCTTGCGCCATGGCTTGAGCACGAGAAGCGCCAGCAGCGACGCCAGGATATTGGCGCCGGCCGCGATGATGAAGACCCTGTCCCAGCTACCCGAGGACTGCTGCATGTAGTTCGCTATCGGAACCAGCAATGCCGCGGTGCCCTTGGCGGTGTAGAGCAGGCCGGCATTGGTGGTCGCGAACTTGGCGCCGAAGGTGTCGGTGCAGGTCGACGGGAACAGCGAGTAGATCTCGCCCCAGGCAAAGAACACCAGGCCCGACAGGATCACGAACCAGATCGGATCGTGCCCGAGCATGTACAGCGCCCAGATCCCGACGCCCTCGATGCCGAACGCGATGAACATGGTGTTCTCGCGGCCGATCATGTCGGAGATCCAGCCGAAGAACGGACGCGTCAGGCCGTTGAGAACGCGGTCGATGGTGGCGGCGAAGGTCACCGTCGTCATCGTCATGCCGATCAGGGTGACCGGGATCGCGTCGACCTTCCAGTCGAGCGCGATCGGCTTGAGGTTCGCCGTCACCATCAGGCCGCCGGCGCCGACGATCACGAACATGAAGTACATCAGCCAGAAGATCGGTTGGCGGATCACTTCGGTCGGCTGGTAGTTGCGGCGGGTCTGAATCACGTTGGCATTGGCGACGGCCGCCGGAACCTGTCCCGCTTTCGGCGACAGCAGGAAGAAGGCGAGGATCACGATGATGATGCCTTGCCCCAGTCCGAAATACAGGAAGGTGCTCTGGAAGCCGGAATCCTTGATCATCGCCTGGATCGGCGCGACCGTCAGTGCCGAGCCGGCGCCAAAACCTGCAGCGGTGATGCCGGCGGCGAGGCCGCGCTTGTCGGGAAACCATTTCAGCGCGTTGCCGACGCAAGTGCCATAGACGCCACCGGCGCCGATGCCGGCGACGATCATGCCGAGATAGAAGCCGTTCAGCGTGGTCGCCTGGGCGTTGATCACCCAGCCGATCGCGCACAGGATGCCGCCGATCAGCACCACGAAGCGCGGACCGTATTTATCGACGAACCAGCCTTCGACCGGCACCAGCCAGGTTTCGAACAGCACAAAGAGCGTGAACGCCCACTGGATCGACGCGCGATCCCAGCCGAACTTCTTCTGAATATCGGGGACGAAGAACGTCCAGCCGTATTGATAATTGGCGATCATCACCATCGCGGCGACGCCGATCGCAAGTTGTGTCCAGCGATAGGTATCGCTCACACGTGCGGCTGTGGGTGCCGTTGCCTCAACCATGTCCGTCATTGCTCCTCCCGAAGCGCGCTTCTATTGTTGCCCGAGCGCTGCGCCGCCATTTTGGTATTTGATATGCCAAGGTTCAAGCGAATACGCTTGCTTGCACAGGGGACGTGCTTAAATGTCGCAGGGGCGCCTGTCAGCGACGAACGCCGTACCCTCCATGCATAAAAAATGGCCCCGGAGAGAGGGGCCATTGGTCAATAGTCGAAGCTTGGAGGGCCGCCGGGCGTAATGCCCAGAAATCTTCGATTCCTATCCCGGATTCCGGGGGTCAGAGGCCGAAGTGGGGCAGGTCGCCGTTGCGAATGGCGACGCGGGCGCTGGCCATCAATGCGCGGTCGATGGTGGCCATCAGGCGGGCGAACAAGGAGTTCTGGGGTACGAGGCCGATAGAAGCAGTCTTGGACATGTGAGTCCCCTTTTCGTGAGGTGCGGAACGGCTCCGCTTCGTGATCTGGCGTCAACTTATGTATACCAGATACCAGTCGCAACAGACTTGTTTGCATGGCAGCAATTAGCTGTTTGCAATGCAACATAAATGAGACAATTGGCATTCCCAATAACCAAAAGGCCGCCGGGAACCGGCGGCCTTGGGAATTCCTGGGGGATTTGCAGCGAAAAGCGGCGGGTTTATTCCGCCGCCTGCTTCCGTGGCGGGTCGAGCGCGCCGGAATCGTGGATCTCGGCGACTTGATGGTCCGAGAAGCCGAGCACCTGGCGCAGGATTTCGTCAGTGTGCTCGCCGAGCAGTGGCGAACGCGTCACGTCGCTCGGTGAGTCCGACAGCTTGATCGGGTTGCCGACCGAGATGTACTTGCCGCGGGTGGGGTGATCGACTTCGACCACGGTGCCGGTGGCCCGCAGCGACTGGTCTTCCGCGATCTCCTTCATCGACAGGATCGGACCGCAGGGGATGTCGTCCTTGTTGAGGATGTCCATCGCCTCGAACTTGGTCTTGGTCATGGTCCACTGTTCGATGCGCGCGAAGATCTCGTTCAGGCGCGACAGCCGCGCCGGCGGCTTGGCGTAATCCGGATGGGTCTTCCAGCCGGGCTCGCCGATCACGTCGCAGATCTTCTCCCACACCGGCGCCTGGGTGATGAAATAGATGTAGGCGTTGGGATCCTGCTCCCAGCCCTTGCACTTCAGGATGCGGCCGGGCTGGCCGCCGCCGGAATCATTGCCGGCGCGCGGCACCGCGTCGCCGAACGGAATGCCTTCGCCGAACTGGCTGTATTCCTTCAGCGGGCCATGGGCGAGGCGCTGCTGGTCGCGCAGCTTGACGCGCGCGAGATTGAGCACGCCGTCCTGCATCGCGGCCGTAACCTTCTGGCCCCTGCCGGTGACGGTGCGCTGATAGAGCGCGGTGACGATGCCGAGCGCGAGATGCAACCCGGTGCCGCTGTCGCCGATCTGCGCGCCGGTGACCAGCGGCAGGCCGTCGCGGAAACCGGTGGTCGACGCCGCACCGCCGGTGCACTGCGCGACGTTCTCGTAGACCTTGCAGTCCTCATACGGTCCGGGACCAAAACCCTTGATCGAGGCGACGATCATCTTCGGGTTGATGCTCTGGATCTTTTCCCAGGGGAAACCCATGCGATCGAGCACGCCGGGGCCGAAGTTCTCGACCAGCACGTCGCAGCTCTTGATCATCGCGGTAAGGACTTCCTTGCCCTTCGGGTTCTTGGTGTCGAGCGTGATCGAACGCTTGTTGTGGTTGAGCATGGTGAAATACAGGCTGTCGACATTGGGAATGTCCTGCAGCTGGCCACGCGTGATGTCGCCGACGCCGGGACGCTCGACCTTGATCACGTCGGCGCCGAACCAGGCCAGCAATTGCGTGCAGGTCGGTCCCGACTGGACGTGGGTGAAATCGAGAATGCGAACGCCCGTCAGCGCCTTTGTCATCGTGTTGCTCCGTACTTGTGTCTGCCCTGCCTGCGCAGGATGGAATGGGTTGAGGTCGGACTATTTCTTTTTTTGCAGTACGCTTTGCGGATTGAGGTTGCCGATGCGGCCGCTCTCGCTGCCCGCTGCCGGATCGATCACCGCGTTGATCAGCGTCGGCTTGCCGGAATCCATGGCTTCGTTGACGGCGCGCTTCAATTCATCCGGCGAGGTGGCGTTGACGCCGGTGCCGCCGAAGGCTTCCATCATCCTGTCGTAGCGCGAACCCTTGACGAACACCGTGGTCGCCGGGTCGGCATTGGCCGAGTTGACGTCGGTGCCGCGATAGATGCCGTCATTGTTGAAGATGACGATGCAGATCGGCAGCTTGTAGCGGCAGATGGTCTCGACTTCCATGCCGGAGAAACCAAACGCGCTGTCGCCTTCGACGCACAGCACCGGCTTGCCGGTCTCGACCGCCGCGGCAATGGCGTAGCCCATGCCGATGCCCATCACGCCCCAGGTGCCGACGTCGAGCCGCTTGCGCGGCTTGTACATGTCGATGACGCCGCGGGCGAGGTCGAGCGTGTTGGCGCCTTCGTTGACGAGGATGGCGTCGGGGCGCTCCTTGATGATGGTGCGCAGCGCACCGAGCGCGCCGTGATAGTCCATCGGCGAAGCGTTGCTCATCAGCTTCGGCGCCATCTTGGCGACGTTGTCGTCGCGCTTCTTGCCGACGGTGCTCATCCAGTCGGCCGGCGCTGCCGACCAGTTGGCGCCCATGGCTTCCAGGAATGCCGAGACGCAGGAGCCGATATCGCCGACCACGGGGGCCACGATCTCGACGTTGGAATCCATTTCCTTCGGCTCGATGTCGATCTGAATGAATTTTTTGGGCGCATCGCCCCAGGTCTTGCCCTTGCCGTGCGACAGCAGCCAGTTGAGGCGGGCGCCGATCAGCATGACGACGTCGGCGTCTTTCAGCACGGTGGAGCGCGCGGCACCGGCCGACTGCG
>JBBRSX010000213.1:0-8457 GCA_038244925.1 Hyphomicrobiales bacterium
TCGGACCCTCACGATTTCGCCGTACGCAAGAGCCGCGCTCGTCAGTCGCAGCCTTACGTCCATCGCATCCCACCGCACGTCGTGACGATCGCGATCGCCCCTCAATCGGGTGAGACGGGCGTAGTTAGACCAATGATTTGCGCGACGCGGCAATCGGAATCTTGCCCGTCGGGTTAATTTGTCGCACCCGCCGTCATTGCAGCCGAAGGCGGAAGCAGGCTGCAAAATGGACTATTCAACACGTCATGACATGACCGCAAGATAGAGGCTCGGATCGAAATACTCCGATCCCGGTATCGCCTTCGTGGAATCAGCCTTGCCGATAAAGAAATCCGTGCCTTGCTGCAGCCATTTGACGACGGTTCCATCGGCGTATAGCCGTTTCCATTCCCTGGAGCTGAAGGTTTTCTGCGCCTTGAACGCTTCGCTGATGTCGGCCATCGCCGCATTGCTGTAGTGCTTCTTCTGCAAGGCCTCCATCGCCGCCCCCGGGCTGCGCATCGTGTCGTCATTGGTCTCGGCCCAGCCCCTGATGATTTTCGAGTGGGTTTCCCTGTTGGCGTCGTAATAATCGCTGCGCGCCGCCCAGCCGCCGATGACCGCCGACAGTGGATAGAACGCCGAGGCGTCCACCAGCTTGACCGCGAATGACGCCGCGGCGGTCCTCTTCCAGTGGAGGAGGGTGTAGCCGGGTTGGCCGGTCGCGAAGAAGCTGTACGGGCCGGTCAGCAGGCTATCCTTGTTCTTCAACGCCTCCACAAATCAGGGACGTTCACGCGGATTGTAATTCGTGGGCCCCGGAACCTCGGAGATCGAAATCAGATTGTCCGACAGGAACGAGACGGTCGACTCGGGGAGCCCTTCCCGGTTTTGGTGATGACCACCATCCGATAGACTGCATCTTCGGGCGCGTTGAGTGTCGGCCGAAAACTCGGCCCCACCCGATCGATCGCATCGATCTCGATAAAGGAACCGTCCTCATATCCGGCATAGAGGTTGAAGAGCTGCGGATTGTTTCGCAGCATCGACCCCATGATGGCGATCAGCCGCGGATTGTCGTCGATCTCCGCCGATTGAATCGACGGCGGTCCGGACAGGATATCGAGGCAGTCGCGGACGTTCTTGAACCGGGAATCGATCCGGTCGACGCCGATCTGGGCGACCTTGTCGATGAAAGTGCTTGCCGCGGTCTCGGTGATGAAAGCGACGCGCGAGAAACTCAGATAGACCAGCGTCAGGCCGACAAACAGTACGATGCCGACGAACAGAGCGATGATCGACGTCCTGAAGCCGACCTTTATAGGTGCTCCGCACGCGTCGGCATTACGGCTTTCTCCTGTTGCTAGAGCGGATTGACATAGTTCAGGTTGCTTCCTTCCGCTGAAAGGTCAGGCCGTCGGCCGGCCGGCAACGACGCCATCCGGCTCCTCGCTCAGCCAGCGATAGATGATGCCACCGAGGACGCCGCCGATCAGCGGCGCGACCCAGAACAGCCAGAGCTGCGCCAATGCCCAGCCGCCGACGAACAATGCGGGTCCGGTGCTGCGTGCGGGATTGACCGAGGTGTTGGTGACGGGAATGCTGACGAGGTGGATCATGACCAACGCAAGACCGATCGCCAGCGGCGCAAAGCCTGCCGGCGCGTTGCCGTGGGTCGAGCCCATGATGATGAACAGGAACATCATCGTCATCACCACTTCCATGATGAAGCACGCAATCATGCTGTATTTGCCCGGCGAATGCGCGTCGTAACCGTTCGACGCAAAGCCCTTGCTGACATCGAAGCCCGCCGCACCGCTGGCGATCACATAGAGCAACGCCGCCGCTGCGATGGCGCCGATGACCTGCGCTATGACATAAGGCAGAATCTGTCCGATCGGAAAACGGCCGCCTGCCGCGAGGCCGACCGTGACCGCGGGATTGAGATGGCAGCCGGAGATGTGGCCGATCGCATAGGCCATGGTCACCACACTCAATCCGAATGCCAGCGAAACCCCGACCAGGCCGATACCGACCTGCGGAAACGCAGCAGCAATGACGGCGCTGCCGCAACCGGCGAAAGTCAACCAGAATGTCCCGATGAATTCGGCGGCATATTTTTTCGTATTCATTTTGACGGCTCCCCTTGTTGCCATTTTGATCACGGACTTCAATTCGCAAATCTTTGCGCCTGCGCGAGCGCGCCTGACGTCATCGCCGCCGCGGCAACAAGGGTGGACGTGCCAAGCAGCATGTTCCGGCGGCTGAAGGTGGTGTCGCCGGTTTGGGCCGATGAAGGCTCATGGGAATTTTCGGTGTTCGTTTCGCCAGACATTCGAATATCCCTTCTAGAACGCAGAAATCATGACGCGTGCGGATTCCTGACGACGCACCTGAAGCCGACGTGGCTGGTGGAGGTATCGACCGGGCTTCGGCGTGGCGCGCCGCGGGCCGGTAACGACGGCAATAGTTCGGCGCGCAGAGATGCGAGCCGCCCTTCAGCACCTTGCGGGGAATTTTGATGGCCGGCTGGCGCGGGTCGCGGCTCGCAGCCTCACCGCCGCCGCGCGGATTGGCCGGGATGCAGCACGCCTTTGGCGCGTCGGCCTCGTGCTTTGGCGAATACCAGTCGGCGGTCCACTCCCAGACATTGCCGATCATGTCGTGTACGCCATAACCGTTCGGTGGAAACGCCGTCACCGGCGAGGTGCGCTCGTAGCCGTCCTCGTTCAGGTTCTGACGCGGAAACTCGCCCTGCCAGGTGTTGGCCATATGCACGCCACCGGGCATGAACTCATCGCCCCAAGCGAACTCGGCATCCGCAAGTCCGCCGCGGGCGGCAAACTCCCATTCCGCCTCTGTCGGCAATTCCCTGCCGGCCCATTGGGCGTAGGCGGCCGCGTCCGACAGGGAGACGTGCACAACGGGGTGGCGGTCGAGCACATTGATATTGCTTTTGGGGCCATAGGGATGACGCCAGTCGGAGCCCTTGGTGAACGACCACCACTGGCTCCAGTCGCGCAAATCGACGCGCGTGTTCGGCGGCGTGAAGGTCAGCGATCCCGCATAGAGCATATGCGGCAGCGCACCGGGATAATCCTTCGGGTCGGGCGGGATTTCCGCCGTCGTGACATGACCTGTAGCTTTGACGAACGCCTTGAATTGCCGGTTCGTGACCGGCGTACGGTCGATCCAGAAGCCATCGACGGAAACCCGGTGGCTCGGTGCCTCCTCCGGATAATGCTTGTCCGATCCCATGCGAAAGGTTCCGCCGGGAATCCGGACCATGTCGCGGGTACTATCATCAAGCGATGATCGCAGGTCCTGCTCCGTCTCCGCACGCAAACCCGTCATGGCATTCCAACCGGCATGGCATTCCCACCACTGCTGAAAGGCGCTCAACGCTGAAGATCCGAGCCTTTCAGTACTTCCCCTTTAAGTTGATAATTTGAATAATTGGGTCAATATCCATTCCCTATCTTCCGCACTTTTACGGGGATGGGTAGCGTAACCGAAGTCACCGCCGATGTGATGTACAGTTTTTGCCAATCTTCAAACTCACTATTTCCGTCCGAAGATAACCTGCAACGCAATCATTGATCCTTTCACTTACGACGCGGTCGGCATGGTCCGCTCACATTACCTGCAGCCCTGTTCGAGTCGTTCGATCCTGCGCGACAGCGATCCCGCCGCCACGACCATCGCGGAGACCGCCATGCAGCATGGCTTCCTCAACCTCGGCCGGTTCTCCGGTTACTACCGCGCGCTGTTTGACGAATATCCGTCGGAAACGTACGGCAAGCGGGCCTCCGGCCGCTCCCGCCGCCCCCGCGCTATTTCGACCGCTGCATCGCCGGCTTCTCGGTCGACGGCTTCGCCGCACTGAGATTATGCGCAGTGTTGATCAGCGCGATATGCGTCAGCGCCTGCGGAAAATTTCCGGTCTGGCGGCCGGCGCCGGAATCGAATTCCTCGGCCAATAATCCCAAATCGCTGGCGACCGCGACGACGCGGCCAAACAGCTCTTTTGCCTTCTCGTATTCGCCGGCCAGCACGAAGGCATCCGCCAGCCACAGCGTGCAGGCGAGGAACGCGCCCTCGATCGGCTGGGCCTCGCCGGAGACCTCGCGGGGGTCGTGCCGCAGCACGAACCCGTCACGCATCATGGAGCGCTCGATCGCCGCGAGTGTGCCGCGCACACGGGGGTCCGACGGCGGCAGGAACCCAACCGACGGCAGCATCAGTATACTGGCATCAAGCAACTTTGAACCGTAGGACTCGACGAATGAGTTCAGTTCGGGATCAAAGCCTTTCTCGCAGACCTCGCGATAGATGGTATCGCGCAAGCCGCGCCATTTTTCGAGCGGCGCCTCGAAGCCGAATTGCTCCGCGCTCTTGATGCCGCGGTCGAACGCGACCCAAGTCATGACTTTCGAGGAGACGTAATGCTTGCCTTCGCCGCGACGTTCCCAGATGCCGTGGTCCGGCTGGTCCCACACTTCCGCGAGATGTTCGAGCACCGCGCATTCCAGCGCCCAGCTGCCGTCGTCGAGTTCGAGTTTCGCCATTCGCGACTGGTGAAAGGCGTCAATCAGCTCGCCGTAGACGTCGAGCTGCAATTGCGCGTGCGCAGCGTTGCCGACCCGCACCGGCCGCGCGCCTTCGTAACCGGGCAGCCAGTCCGCTTCCCATTCCAGCAGGCGTCGCTGGCCCATAACGCCGTACATGATCTGCATGTTGGCGGGCGCGCCCGCCGCCGCGCGCAACAGCCAGTTATGCCAGGCCGAAGCTTCCCCGGTATAGCCGGAGTTCATCAGCGCCAGCAGCGTGAAGGTGGCGTCACGCAGCCAGCAAAACCGATAATCCCAATTCCTGGCGCCGCCGAGCTTTTCCGGCAATGACGTGGTCGGCGCCGCGACGATGCCACCGGTCGGCGCATAGGTCAGGGCCTTCAGCGTGATCAGCGAGCGCATCACCAGATCGCGGTGTTCGCCGTCATAGGTGCAACGGCTGCACCAGTCGGCCCAGAATTCTTCAGTCGCCTGCAAGGCCTTTTCCGGATCAATCGGCTTGGGCACCGGAAGATGCGACGGTCCGTAGGTCAACACAAAGGGAACCGTCTCGCCTGCGCTGACGTCGAATTCGGCGACGGTGGTGAGATCCTGGCCACGGGTCTCGACCGATGTCCGCAACACCGTCATGTCGGGCCCACCAATCGCCAGCAATCCCGAGCCATCCTCGGTCTTCTTGACCCAGGGAATATCGATGCCGAAGCCAAAGCGGATCACCAGTTGCATCCGCATCCTGACCCGGCCGCGCACCCCGCGCACCAGCCGGACCACATCGGAAGCCTTGCCGCGCGGCGGCATGAAGTCGATCAGGTCGACCACGCCATCTGTCGTCTCGAATCTGGTTTCCAGGATCAGCGTGTTGTCGCGGTAGCGACGCGAGGTGTTTTTGATATCACCCTCTGGCGCGATCAGCCAGCGGCCATGCTTTTGGGTGCCGAGCAAGCCCGCAAAGCAGGCGTCTGAATCGAATGCCGGCCAGCACAGCCAGTCGATCGATCCGTCGCGGCCGACCAATGCCGCAGTCTCGCAATCGCCGATCAGTCCATAATCTTCAATGCGGCACGACAAGGCGTGTTACCGTCCAGCGGCGTGCGACCGCTCGCGCGTCGCCGCCTTGAGCGCATCGACATCGATGGCGGATGCGATCTGCTCCAGTGATACTGGAAGCCGCTGCCGCCAGTTCGGGTGCTCGTGAACGGTGCCGGGAATATTGGGCTGGTCGACCAGGCCGATCAGGTCCTCCAGCGAGATCGCCATCAGGCGGGATTTGGTTCGCGCCAGGAACTGCCCCACCGAAGCGAGATCGTGGCGATCGATGGCGTGATGGCGCAGCACGTCGTCCAGCATCGCCAGCGCGTGCCAGCGCGCGTCGTCGCTCTCGCCGGGGTCGATCCCGAGCGCGCGCTTGACCTTGAGATCGTGGAACGCGCGCCAGCCGGCATAGGTCGACAGATCGTGGGTGTTGAATGTGATCAGCGCGTTGGCCCAGTAATGATCGATGCCGCGGAACGAACCATTGTCTTCACGCTCGAACATCATCACGAGATACGACCAGATGCCCCAGTCGGCCATCTGTGCACGAAACCCTTCCGGCACGGTGCCGAGGTCTTCGCCGATCACGACGCACTTGCTGGCCACGCTTTCCTGCGCGGTAACTGCGAGCAGTGCCTCGAACGGCATCTGGACGTAGACGCCGTCGGCGGGGCTAAAGCCGTGCGGCACCAGATAGAGCCGCTTCAGGCCGAGCACATGGTCGAGCCGGATCGCGCCGGCGTGCCGCATCGCGGCGCGCAGCATTTCGGCAAACGGCGCGAACGACTGCTGCTCGAGCCCGGCGGCATTGAAGCCGGCCAGGCCCCAGCTCTGGCCGGCAGTATTGAGCGGATCCGGCGGCGCACCAACACCGAGATGGCGGGAGATCGCGATCTGTTCGTTCCAGGCGTCAAAGCCATCGGCCTGCACACCGACCGCGACGTCGAGATAAAGCCCGACCTTCATGCCGAGCTTCTTTGCCAAGGCGCTGGCGGCGCCAAGCTGCCGGTCGGCGGTCCATTGCACGAATTCGACGAACTCGATTTCGGCAGCGCGCGCCCCCTGCCGCAAGCTCGCGCAGGCAGCATCGTCGGGCTGCCGCCAATCCTCGGGCCATTCCCACCACGGTCCCACAAATTCGTGCCGCAGCGCCTCGAAGCAGGCGAAGCGCTGCAACAGTGGACCGCGCTCGCTGCGGAATTGGTCGAAATCCTGTCGCCGGGCGGGCGCCGCATCGGCCTTGAAGTCCGCGAATGCCGAACGCAGGGCGCGCCATTTCAACGCGGCGACCGCGACGTAATCGACGACGTCGAGCGCCCGTAACCGCGCCAGCGCCGCCTTGGTCTCGGTATCGAGATGGAATTCCGGGAGTTTTTCGGCGTCGATATAGAGCGCGTTGAGAAACAGGCGACTATTCGGCGAATACGGGCTGCAATCGCCCGGACGGTCGTCGAACAGCGCATGCAGCGGATTGAGGCCGACGCCGTCGGCGCCGAGGTAATGCGCCAGCTCGATCAGGCCTTCGAGATCGGTAAAATCGCCCATCCCCCAATTGCGCCGGGAGCGGACGCCGTAAAGCTGGACCGCGAGCAGCCAGCAGCGGTCGAATTCACCGCCGAACGCGCGCGCCGGTGCCACGATCAGCGGCACCTCTTCGGTCGTCGAGGCCGCGTCGGTGACTTCCAGCCGGTAGACCCCGGTCGCCAACCCTTCCTTCAATACGATGACCCGGCCGGGGGCCACGTTTTTGCCTATAACCTTCCCGCCAGCCGTGATTTTCCACGTGGTCGGCAGTTTGGCGCCCGGCAAAAGCGTCGCCCGCGCCGACTTTCCGGCCCGGATCACGACCGGCTGCCCGATCAGCGGCCCCGGGACCTGCGGCGGCAGGGCATCCAGGATGATTTTCAGGGCCGCTTCGTCCGTCACACGGCGGTGACCCTGGCCGTCCAGAAATTCGGTCTGAATTCCCCGGGCTTTAGCTATCTCGAAAAGGTCCATTCGGCACGCGCTTTGCAACGCAAACATCACGGGGATGTCGCGAAATTGTCCAAATACAGGAAGGGGATAGGTCGTGATTAACGCGCTGGCCCATCAGGGGTTCCGAGGGAACCAAAGCTGGGCCAGCGGCTTCTACATATGTCCGGAACGCCTCCCTTTCCGCAACAGAAACCGGGGCGTCATCTCCATGGCGATGGCATCACCTTGAATAAAAAAGCCCAAACCGCAGAAAGCGCCAAGGTCGGCGCCCCCCTTCGTGTCGATGGTCCCTACCCGCTGCGTGACGGCGGCGGATTTGCGATCGATGCTGCTCAAATGAAAGCAAGGGAGCTGCCAGCCACCGACCCTGCAGCCGATGCGCTTTGGTACAAGGACGCCATCATCTATCAGCTCCACGTCAAGGCCTTTGCCGACAGCAACAATGACGGCATCGGCGATTTTGCCGGACTGACCGAGAAGCTGAACTATCTGCAGGAGCTCGGCGTCACCGCGCTGTGGCTGTTGCCATTCTACCCCTCGCCCGGGCGCGACGACGGCTACGACATCGCCGACTACGGCGACATCAATCCCGATTTCGGGACCATGAAGGATTTCAAGCGCTTCATCCAGGAAGCCAGGAAGCGCGGCCTGCGCGTCATCACCGAACTCGTCGTCAACCACACCTCCGACCAGCACGACTGGTTCAAGCGCGCCCGCCGTAGCGAGGCGAACTCCAGCGCTCGCAACTGGTATGTCTGGAGCGATACCGACCAGAAATATCAGGGTACACGGATCATCTTTACCGACACCGAAAAGTCGAACTGGACCTGGGATCCCGAGGCCGGTCAGTTCTACTGGCACCGCTTCTTCTCGCATCAGCCTGATCTGAACTTCGACA
>JBBRSX010000214.1:0-8442 GCA_038244925.1 Hyphomicrobiales bacterium
ATATCGCCGGTCGCCTTGGCGGTTTGCTCGGCGAGCGCCTTGACTTCGGAAGCCACCACCGCGAACCCGCGGCCGGCCTCACCGGCACGCGCCGCCTCGATCGTTGCATTGAGGGCCAGAAGGTTGGTCTGGCCGGCGATGGTGTTGATCAGCTCGACGACGTCGCCGATGCGGGCCGCCGCCTTCGACAATTCGCTGACGCGGTCGTTGGTGGTGCGCGCCTGTCCGACGGCATCGCTGGCCATCCGCGCCGATTCCTGGACCTGGCGGCTGATCTCGTTGACCGAGGACGACAACTCCTCGGTCGCGGAAGCCACCGACTGCACGTTGGTCGATGCTTCTTCGGAGGCTGCCGCCACCATCGTGGTCAGTTCCTGGGCGCGTTCGGCGGTTGACGTCAGGGTGCCGGCCGATGCCTCGAGTTCGGTGGACGCCGACGACACGGTCTCGACGATCTCGCCGACCGCGCCTTCGAAATCGTCGGCGAGCTTGATCATGTCAGCCTTGCGCTGCTGCGCCGCGACCTGATCCTGCTTCATCTTAGCTTCGGCTTCGTCGCGAGCCTTTTGTTCGGCATTCTTCCCGATCACGACGACCGTTTTGGCGAGGTCTCCGATTTCGTCACCGCGGCCGGCGCCGGGGATCACGACATCGAGCTTGCCGCCGGCCATCTCGCCGAGCGCACCGTTCAGGCGTGTCATCGGGCGTGCGATCCCGAGGAAGGAGAACGCCACCGAGACGATCAGGGAAACGACGACGACGAAGGCCATGATCAGGTTGATCCGGTTGGCCCGCGATGTCTCCGCCATGACCTCGTCCTTGCTGGCCATGGAATTCTTTTGCGCGTTATTCGTCGTCGCTTCCATCAATTCGGCGGCGTCCGCAACGACCTGGACGGTACGATTTGCGACGATATCGCTCTTCGATTGCTCGGTCTTGACGACGTCGTCATTGGCGGCAAGGAAGCGCTGGACGATCGCGGACAATGAAGCGATCGAGTCCTGAAGCTCCTTGTCGTTCGACTGCGCCTGCACCCGGTGCAGCAATTCCTTCAGCATGGTCTCGGTCTTTTGCATCGACGCGATCAGGCTGGCATCGCCGGTAGCGCCCAGTCGCCAGACCATGGCGCGAAGCGAATTCACCTTTGCGTCGGCCTCATGCAGGAGCTTCTCGATCTCGGCCCGCTTTTCCGTCCGCGCCAGCGCCGGCGAAGCCAGTTGCACTTCGATTGCCTTGGTCCATTCACCCGATATCGCCGCGCGCTTTTCGATCTGGCCGAGCAGCGTGATCTGGGCCTTCCCGAGGTCTTCCACACCGGCCGCGAAACTCTCCATCAGCGACTTGATCTTCCGCAGCCGCTCCCTGGTCTCCGGCTTCTGCGCGCTCACCAGCGCGGCATCGATTTCCTTGGCCTCGGACTGCTTGAACTTTTCAAGATTGGCGACGCTCTTTTCGACCTCTGCTGGCGTTTTTGCCAGCCGGACATCGCGAGCGGCGAGCTGCATCTTGCGCAGGTCGAGATGGGCCGAGAGCGCGGCGTCGGCCACCCGCTGCGACCGTCCAGCCCGATCACTGACGCCGGCGACGGTGGCTTCCGTCATCATTTGGTTGGCCGCCATGCCAATCGCCAGCAGGACGCCGATCGCACCGGCCAGACCCAGCTTATTCCCAATGCGATTGAGCTTGATCATGTCACCGCTCCAAACGTTTCCACGGAAATTCCGCAATTTGCGACGGCGAACAGAAATCAGCGCCGGCTACTGCGACAAATTATCGCGCCCGTCCGATTACAACGTTAATTTTACGTTCCGTGGAACTACGGGATCGGCGGCGGGATGCAGGCCGGCGAATATGTTGGCGAAGCAAAGAAAAAGCCCGACTCCTTTTTGGGGAGCCGGGCCGTTGGATTGCCGTCCGTGGGGGAGTTACGCCGCCCGCACCGAATTGAGGAATTTGCCGACCTCGAGCTTGAGGCGATTGCTATCGCCGGACAGCGACTGCGCGGCGGAGAGAACCTGCGAGGAGGCCGAGCCGGTCTCGCTGGCGCCGCGCTGCACGTCGGTGATGTTGGAGGAGACCTGCTGGGTGCCTTGGGCCGCCTGCTGCACGTTGCGGGAGATTTCCTGGGTCGCTGCGCCCTGCTCTTCCACCGACGCGGCGATCGTCGAGGAGATCTCCGACAGTTTTTCGATGGTGCCGCTGATTTCCTTGATCGCGTTCACCGAGTCCTGGGTCGCGGCCTGAATGCCGGTGATCTGCTGGCCGATCTCGCCGGTCGCCTTCGAGGTCTGCTCGGCCAGCGCCTTCACTTCCGATGCCACGACCGCAAAGCCGCGGCCGGCGTCGCCGGCGCGGGCCGCCTCGATGGTGGCGTTGAGCGCCAGCAGATTGGTCTGCGCGGCGATGGTGTTGATGAGTTCGACCACGTCGCCGATGCGGCTCGCCGCCTTCGACAATTCGCTGACGCGGTCATTGGTGCTCCGCGCCTGCCCGACGGCCTCGCTCGCCATCCGCGCCGATTCCTGTACCTGGCGGCTGATCTCGTTGATGGACGATGCCATCTCCTCGGTCGCCGAAGCCACCGACTGCACGTTGGTGGAGGCTTCCTCTGAAGCCGCCGCTACCATGGTGGTCAGTTCCTGGGCGCGTTCGGCCGTCGATGTCAGCGTGCCGGCGGAGGCTTCGAGCTCGGTGGAGGCCGACGATACGGTCTCGACGATCTCGCCGACCGCGCCTTCGAAATCGTTTGCCAGCTTGATCATGTCGGCCTTGCGCCGCTCGGCCGCGATCTGGTCCTGTCTGGTCTGTGCCTCCGCTTCATCGCGCGCCTTTTGCTCGGCATTCTCACGGATGACGACGACGGTCTTGGCGAGGTCGCCAATTTCGTCGCCACGAGCGGCGCCGGGGATCACGACGTCGAGGTTGCCGCCGGCCATTTCGCCGAGCGCGCCGTTGAGGCGCGTCATCGGGCGTGCAATGCCGATGAAGGAGAACACCATCGAGGCGATCAGCGACACGATGACGATGACTGCCATGATCAGATTGATGCGATTGCCCTGCGCCGTTTCGGACATCACTTCTTCACGTGCGCCCTTCGAATTCTTTTGCGCGTTATCGACCACCAGTTCCATCAGATCGGCTGCGTCGGCGACGACCTTGGTGGCGCGATTGGCGACGATGTCATTCTTCAATTGCTCGGACTTGACGACCTCTTCATTGGCGGCCAGGAAGCGTTTGACGACCGAAGACAGCGAGCTGATCACGTTCAATAATTCGCGGTCGTCGGCCTCGCCGCGCAGCTTGTTAAAGACGTCCTTCAGCGCTTTCTCGGTCTTTGCCATCGAGTCGATCAGGCTGACATCGCCGGTGGCCCCCAGCCGCCAGACCGCCGCGCGCAAGGAGTTGACCTTGGCGTCGGCTTGAAACAGCAGCCTTTCGACTTCGCCGCGATTGTCCATCTTCGCCAGCGCCGCCGAGGCCAGCTGGGCCTCGAGCGACTTGGTCCATTCCGACGATACCACCTGGCGCTTGTCGATCTGCGCGAGCAGCGTGGTTTGCGCCTTCGCAAGGTCTTCCACGGCGGCAGCAAAACTGTCCATCAGGGACTTGATCTTCTGCAGCCGTTCCTTGGTCTCGGGTTTCTGGGAGGTCGCGAGCGCGATTTCCAGTTGCTTGGCTTCGGAGGCCTTGAACCGCTGCAGGTCGGCGGCGGCCTTTTCGACGTCGGCGGCCGTCCTTGCCAATCTGATATCGCGGGCGGCGAGCTGCATCTTGCGCAGGTCGAGATGCGCCGAGATCGAGCTGTCGGCAACGCCCTGCGACCGGCCGGCACGCACGGTAACATCGGTGACCGTCGCTTCGGTCATCATCTGGTTGGCGGCCATGCCGACCGCCAGCAGGACGCCGATCGCGCCGGCCAGACCCAGTTTGTACCCGATGCGATTGAACTTGATCATGTCATCGACCCCAAATTTCCTCTGAAAACCGGCTATTTGCGATAGCAAACGGAATCCAGCGACAAGCCCGCCCAGGTTGAGAAGTTATCCAGTGATGAACTAGGACTGTTTAATTTTTGTACCGTGGAACTACGGAGCACGCATTCCGATTTCGAGAAAAAAATTCTCGCCAGACGCGAAAAAGCCCGGCGCTGTTCTGAGCCGGGCTTTCCTCTGTCATCGGTCCTCGGCCGCAATGTCAGGCCGCCCGAACCGAGTTCAGGAACTTGCCGACTTCGAGCTTGAGGCGATTGCTGTCGCCCGACAGCGACTGCGCTGCCGAAAGCACCTGGGAAGAGGCCGAACCGGTCTCGCTGGCGCCGCGCTGCACGTCGGTGATGTTGGAGGAGACCTGCTGGGTACCGTGGGCCGCCTGCTGCACGTTGCGGGAAATTTCCTGGGTCGCTGCACCCTGCTCTTCCACCGCCGCGGCAATGGTCGAGGAGATTTCCGACAGTTTCTCGATGGTGCCGCTGATTTCCTTGATCGCGTTCACCGACTCCTGCGTCGCCGCCTGAATGCCGGTGATCTGCTGGCCGATCTCGCCGGTCGCCTTCGAGGTCTGCTCGGCCAAGGCCTTTACTTCCGACGCCACGACGGCGAAGCCGCGACCGGCCTCGCCGGCCCGCGCCGCCTCTATGGTGGCGTTGAGCGCCAGCAAATTGGTTTGCTCGGCAATGGTGTTGATGAGCTCGACCACGTCGCCGATGCGGCTCGCCGCCTTCGACAATTCGCTGACGCGGTCGTTGGTGGCCCGCGCCTGCCCAACCGCCTCGGTCGCCATCCGGGCCGACTCCTGTACCTGGCGGCTGATCTCGTTGACGGAGGACGCCATCTCCTCGGTCGCCGACGCCACCGACTGCACGTTGGTGGAGGCTTCCTCGGATGCCGCCGCCACCGCGACGGTCAGATCCTGCGAGCGTTCGGCAGTTGCACTCAAGGAGGACGCGGACGCTTCGAGTTCGGTCGAGGCCGACGACACGGTCTCGACAATCTTGCCGACCGCGCCTTCGAAATCGTCGGCCAGCTTGATCATGTCCATCTTGCGTTGTTGCGCGGCGCTCTGGTCCTGCCTCGCCTTGGCTTCGGCTTCGTCACGCGCCTTCTGCTCGGCGTTTTCGCGGATGACGGCGACCGTCTTGGCGAGATCGCCGATTTCGTCGCCGCGTTCGGCGCCGGGGATCACGACATCGAGATTGCCGCCGGCCATCTCGCCGAGCGCGCCGTTGAGGCGCGTCATCGGGCGCGCGATGCCGAGGAACGAGAACACCACCGAGACGATCAGCGATATCATCACGACCACGGCCATGGCCATGCTGAACTTGTTGGCCCAGTCGGTCTGGACCGCGGCTTCTTCCTTCGAAGCCCTGTTGTTGGTCTGCGCCGTCGAAACCGCGGCTTCCATCAGTTCGCCGGCTTCGTTGACGAATTTGAGCATGCGGTTCTGGACGATCGCTTCCTTTAGCGCTTCCGTCTTCACGGACTCGTCGTTGGCGGCCAGGAAACGTTTGACGGTCGATTCCAGCGTCCCGATCAGGGCCTGAAATTCCTTGTCGTCGTCCCTGCCCTTGATCTGCTTCAGGATCTCTTCCAGCGCCGACCGAGTACGGTTGACCTGCTCGGGGATGTTGGCCTCGCCGGTGGCGCCGAAGCGCCAGACCAGTGCCCGCAACGAATTCACCTTGACGTCGGCCTGGTGCAGCAAACTCTGCATGTCGGCAAAATCGTCGAACCGCGCCAGGATCTGCGAGTTCAAAGTCTTCTGTATTGCATTGGTCCACTCGCCCGAGATGGCATTGCGCTTCTCGATCAGCGCCAGCAGGTTGCGCTGGGCAACCGCGAGTTCCTCGATACCGGCGACGAAGCTCGTCATCAGCGACTTGATCTTCTGCAGCCGCTCCCGGCTTGCCGGCCGCAGCGCGGCGGTATGGGCCGTCTCGATGGCAGCGGCTTCGGCCGTGGCGGCCTTGCGCATATCGGCAAGGCTCTTGTCGATCTCGGCGGTCGTCCGCGCCAGTCTGAGGTTGCGGCCGGCGAGCTGGACCTGACGCACATCCGCTTGCGCGGACAGCGTCCCTTCGGTGACCCGCTGGGCGCGATCGGCACGGTCGTTTACCCCGGCAACCCTGGACTCCGTCATCATCTGGTTGGCGACCATGCCGATCGCCAGCAGGACACCGACAGCGCCGGCGAGACCGAGTTTGTTTCCGATGCGATTGAACTTGATCATGTCGTCGAACCCTGAGTTGTAAAATTTTGTGCGGTCGAATCGTGCACGCATGGCTGCTGTTCAAGAGATATCGTGCACACGCATAGATCCGGTTAATTTTCGTCCGTGGCGATGCGGGCCGCGAAATTCCCACGCGACGGCGAACGCAAAAAGCCCGGCTCCTTTTGAGAGCCGGGCTTTGCGTTTTGTCGTGGACGAAGCGTCAGGCTGCCCGGACCGAGTCCAGGAACTTGCCTACTTCGAGCTTGAGGCGGTTCGAGTCGCCCGACAGCGACTGGGCTGCCGAGAGCACCTGCGAGGAGGCCGAACCGGTCTCGGAGGCGCCGCGCTGCACGTCGGTGATGTTGGAGGAGACCTGCTGGGTGCCTTGGGCTGCCTGCTGCACGTTGCGGGAAATTTCCTGCGTCGCCGCGCCCTGCTCTTCCACCGCGGCGGCAATCGTCGAGGAGATTTCCGAAAGCCGCTCGATGGTGCCGCTGATTTCCTTGATCGCGTTGACCGACTCGTTGGTTGCCGCCTGAATGCCGGTGATCTGCTGGCCGATCTCGCCGGTGGCCTTCGCGGTCTGCTCGGCGAGGGCCTTCACTTCCGACGCCACGACCGCGAAGCCGCGGCCGGCCTCACCGGCACGCGCCGCCTCGATGGTGGCGTTGAGCGCCAACAGGTTGGTCTGGCCGGCGATGGTATTGATCAGTTCGACGACGTCGCCGATGCGGGAAGCCGCCTTCGACAGTTCGCTGACACGATCGTTGGTGACGCGGGCCTGGCCGACGGCGTCGGTCGCCATCCGCGCCGATTCCTGCACCTGGCGGCTGATCTCGTTGACCGAGGACGACAGTTCTTCGGTTGCGGACGCCACCGACTGCACGTTGGTGGAGGCTTCCTCGGAAGCCGCCGCCACCGCGGTGGTCAGCGTCTGCGAGCGTTCGGCGGTCGCCGACAGCGTGCTGGCGGAAGCTTCGAGCTGGGTCGAGGCCGACGACACGGTCTGGACGATCTCGCCGATCATGGATTCGAAGTTGCGGGTGATGCTGTCGACGCGACGGCCGCGCTCGATCTTGGCTTCGGCGTCCGCTGCAGCAGCCTCGTCGGCAGCCTTCTTGGCGATCAAAGCTTCCTTGAACACCTGCAGCACGTCAGCCATGGCGCCGATTTCGGTCTTCTCGCCCTGATGCGGCACTGCCGCGGCGAGGTCGCCCTTGCCCAGGGCCTGCATCGGCTCGACGATCGAGTTGATGCCGGTCGAGACGTCGCGAACCAGATAGAGGCCGACGGCTATGCCGATGATGACGGCGGCGCCGAGGATCATCGCAAGCATCATAAAGGAGAAAGCGTAGTTATCGGCCGCATCCTGGGCTGCCGTGTCCGCGCCCTTGTTGTTGAGGTCGATGTCCTTCTTCAGGATCTCATCGGATTCCAGCCCGATCTTGTTCACGGTCTTGCTGTTCATCTCATGGGCTGCGAGAGGGACCTGACCGGCCTCCTTGCGCGACAACGCCATGACTTCTTCGGTCCCCTTCTTGTAGGCCGTCCACTTCTGAACCCACTGATTATACAACGCGCGCTCTTCCGGGGACGTGATCATCGCCTCGTAGCTGGTACGGATCTTGGTATTGCTCTCGATCACAGTCGCGAGGGTCTTTTCCGCGGCCAACTTTGCTTCCAGCGTCTCGGCGAGCATGTGCTCGCGGATCACGTTGCGGTAGGTGATGATGCCGGCACGCAAATCGCCGAGCACCCGAACGCTCGGCATCCAGTTGGTCACGATATCGACCGTGTTGGCGTTGATCGACCGCAGGTTCTTCACCGCCAGCAGGCCCATGCCGGTCATCGCGACGAGCAGGAAGGCAACGACAGTGATGATTTTGGTCCGGATCGAGTACTTCGCGAGCATGGCAGGAGATCTCTTGATCTTGGGCGGGGCGGCCGATTGTGACAGGGCAGTGAAGTTGTTGAATCCTGAGGAAGCCTTGCGGCTATCAAGCCCAACGCTGCCTGAGGTTGCGTTAATTTGGCGTTCCGTAAAATTACGGTCGGCAACAAACCCGACCAGCAATGAGGACAGCGAAACGCTCAGGGGGATGTCCCGGTCGCTGTTGAAATTGTGAAGTAGGCGTTGCTCGCCTTGAGCCTGTTAGGCTCGGGGTGTCGAATCCAACGAAGGAGAGCAACGCCATGAAGAAGATTACCACATCTACCGCCATTGGTGCGGGGGCA
>JBBRSX010000215.1:0-8401 GCA_038244925.1 Hyphomicrobiales bacterium
CACGTATAAGCCGTAAAGCCATTGCGCGGGGAAGGCCGGAGTGTTCCGTCTGTACCTGTATGCTCGTGCGCGCCACTTAGATGCAACTATTGCGCATGAGACCGCGGGTGCAGCGTGCACCCGGTCTTCCCCGTGCCCTCTGAATTGATGAGGGCCAAGGTTTCTTTCAAAACTCCGGGCGCATCGCGCCGCGAGAAGGCAGGCGTGTATCCAGCCGTCATTGCGAGCGCAGCGAAGCAATCCATCGCTCGACGTAAAGAAAGAATGGATTGCTTCGCTGCGGTCGCAATGACGTGGATGGGATATGAAAATCTTGCAGAGCGCCGTCTTACGCCGCGCCTGCCGAATGCGCCGCGTGCTTCTGCAGCGTGCGCTTGCGCCAGATTCCGCCGACGGTCAGCACCACGATGACACCGAGCACGGCGCAGACGAGTTCGCCGCCATTGCCGTGATTGGCAAAATGAGGACCTGCGCCGAACGACGCCAGCATCGCATCGAGCTTGACGCCGAACGGGCCCGCGAACAGCGCGTCGAGTTTCGGATGGATCGCCGGATCGGTGGCAATGACGTCGCCGGCAATCCAGCCCAGCAAGGCCGCACCGGCCCAGACCAGGATCGGCAGCCGCGACAGCAGCGCCATGATCAGGGCCGCGCCCGCCACGATCAGGGGAACGCTGATCGCAAGGCCGAGCACCAGCAGCGGCACGCTGCCATTGGCGGCGGCGGCGACCGCGATCACGTTGTCGAGGCTCATGACGATGTCGGCGACAACGACGATGCGCACCGCCGCCCACAGATGCGAGGCGGACTCGACGCCGTCCTCCTCCTCCTGCTCGGGCACCAGCAGTTTCGCGGCGATCACGATCAGCGCCAGCCCGCCGACCAGCTTGAGGTACGGCAGTTCCATCAAGGTGGCGACGATGCCGGTAAAAATGATGCGCAGGACAACGGCTGCACCAGCGCCGAGGATCATGCCCCAGAGTCGATGTTTCGGCGACAGCCCGCGGCACGCCAGCGCAATCACCAGCGCATTGTCGCCGGACAGCAAAATGTTGATCCAGATGATCTTGCCGACGGCGACCCAGAACGCCGGTTGGGTCATTTCAGTTTGAAACTGGGTAACGAACGCTGCGATGTTCGCGGGATCGACGACTTGCCACAACCAGTTCACAGCGCTTCCTTTCGGCTTCGCGGGCCGCTTTTTTATCGGCTTTGCGGCCGCTTTGATTGGGCCTTGCGGCCGGTTCGGGCGGCGATCGCTCGCCGCCCGTTTCGGTTAGCCGACGATTTCGTTGCCGGCGAAGAACTGCGCGATTTCGAGTGCTGCGGTCTCGGTCGCATCCGACCCGTGCACCGAGTTTTCGCCGATCGACTTGGCGTGAACCTTGCGGATGGTGCCGTCGGCGGCCTTCGACGGGTCGGTGGCGCCCATCACGTCGCGGTATTTGAGCACGGCGCCCTCGCCCTGCAGCACCTGAACCACGACCGGGCCCGAGGTCATGAAGTCGACCAGTTCGCCGAAAAAGGGACGCGCCTTGTGCACGGCGTAGAAGGTCTCGGCCTGTTCGCGGGTCATGCGAATGCGCTTCTGGGCCACGATCCGCAGTCCCGCTTTCTCGATGATCGCGTTGACCGCGCCGGTCAGATTACGCTCGGTCGCGTCGGGCTTGATGATCGAGAAAGTGCGTTCAATCGCCATGTTTTCGTCCTTGCAAATACTGCGTGAGAGTTGCCGGGCTTATATCGGCGCAGTCCCGCGACGGCAAGCGACCCGATGACGCGTTAACCCTTCGGTTTTGCATGGTTTTCATGACACGGGCCGCGGAATGGGCGCCGCCGGGGCCGGTAAGTTACGACAATTTCACGAAGGTGAACCCTGTCTGACAGGGCTGTGGCGGCTGCATTCAGCTTCGCAGGCCTAGGATCGTCAACGATCGGACGCTGTAGCAGGCCAATCTGCCCGCCAGGCGCCACGGGAGGCAATTTCACCGATGGCGCGTGTTGGCGCCGTAACCCTGAGGAGACGAACATGTTTCGCAAACTCTCGCTTGTTGCAGTGGCGGCGGCTTCGCTGGGTGTCGCCGCGCTGGCGCCGACCTCCGCCTCGGCCTGGGGTGGGCATGGCGGTTGGCAAGGTGGTGGCTGGCATCATGGTGGCTTTCACCGCGGCTGGGGCGGGCCCCGCTTCTTCGCCGGCGGATATGGCCGCGGCTATGGCTACGGCGGCGGCTGCTATGTGCGCCAGCTGGTCGGCACCCCTTGGGGTCCACGCTGGAGGCTGGTGAACCGCTGCTACTGATCCCGATTTGAGCTCCCCTGACTGGACGCCCCGGCCCTCGCGCCGGGGCTTTTTTTCGTATCGACCGGAACCAATCGCGCACGCCCCGCTGCGCCTACCAGCGGGCGAATGCATGGCGCCATGCAACGCGGAAACAAAATGCCCGGCTGTGACTTGGTTAAGCAGCACGACCGCTCGAACCCTGTGAGTGCTGCGTATGGGGAACTCATAGAGAGACGTAACCATGGATGCTCAAAACAATAGCGATTTTGAACAAATCGATCACAGGACGTCCCGCTCCATTTGCGATGCCGTCGGCGAACGGCTGCATCGAGACCTGCGCCCGGAAACCGAGCTGCCGCCGGGATTGCGCGAGCTGGTGGATGAACTGCGCCGGCGTGACACCAACCTGCATTGAAGCCGTTGCAAGGGCTGATTTATCAGATAAATGGGTTGCGTTTGCGCGCTGCAGCGGTGACAAGGCCGCATGCTTTCACTCACGAATATTTCGGTCCGGATTGCCGGGCGGCTTTTGATCGACGACAGCTCGGTGCAGATCGTGCCGGGCGCGCGCGTCGGTTTCGTCGGCCGCAATGGCGTCGGCAAATCGACGTTGTTTCATGCGATCCGCGGCGAGCTGGCGGTGGAGTCCGGCAGCATTTCGCTGCCGCCGCGCTGGCGCATCGGCAGCCTGGCGCAGGAAGCCCCCGACGGCCCGGAAAGCCTCGTCAACATCGTGCTGAAGGCCGATCTGGAGCGCGATGCGCTGCTGCATGAGGCCGAAACCGCCCACGATCCCAATCGTATCGCCGAAATCCAGGTGCGGCTGGTCGATATCGACGCCCATTCCGCGCCGGCCCGCGCAGCGGCGATCCTCAGCGGCCTCGGATTTTCGACCGCCGACCAGGCCCGGCCGGTCTCCGAATTCTCCGGCGGCTGGCGCATGCGCGTGGCACTGGCTGCGACGCTGTTCTCGGCGCCGGACCTGTTGCTGCTGGATGAGCCGACCAACTATCTCGATCTCGAAGGCACGCTGTGGCTGGAAGACCATCTGGCGAACTATCCGCGCACCGTGATCGTCATCAGCCATGACCGCGACCTGCTCGACACCTCCGTCGACCAGATCCTGCATCTCGATCGCGGCAAGCTGACGCTCTACAAGGGGACTTATTCGTCGTTCGAGGAACAGCGCGCCACCCGCGAAATGCTGGACGCCAAGCACGCCCGGCGCCAGGCCGACGAGCGCAAGCGGCTGCAGGCCTTCGTCGATCGCTTCAAGGCCAAGGCATCCAAGGCCCGCCAGGCCCAGTCGCGGGTAAAAATGCTGGAACGGATGAAGCCGGTCACCGCGCTGGTGACGCAGGATGTCCGCGAGATCACGTTTCCGACGCCGGAGAAAATGCTGTCGCCGCCGATCATCGCGGTCGACGAGGTCTCGGTCGGCTACGATCCGAAGAAACCGGTACTCAACCGCGTGACGTTGCGCATCGACACCGACGACCGCATCGCCTTGCTCGGCTCCAACGGCAACGGCAAGTCGACGCTGGTCAAGCTCCTGGCCAACAAGCTTCCGCCGTTCTCCGGGCGGGTCACCCGCGCGGAAAAGCTGTCGGTCGGCTATTTCGCGCAGCATCAGGTCGACGAGCTCAATCTGGACGGCTCGCCCTACGATCACATCCGCAAGCTGATGCCCGACACGCCCGAGAGCAAGGTCCGCGCGCGCGTCGGCGCGATCGGTTTCTCCGGCAAGGCCGGCGATACCCTGGTGAAAAGCCTGTCCGGCGGCGAGAAGGCGCGGCTGCTGCTGGGATTGGCCACGTTCTTCGGCCCCAACATGATCATCCTCGACGAGCCGACCAACCATCTCGACATCGACAGCCGCGCCGCGCTGGCCGAAGCGATCAACGAATTCCCCGGCGCCGTCATCATGGTCTCGCATGACCGCTATCTGATCGAAGCCTGCGCCGATCAATTGTGGGTCGTCGCCGACCAGAAGGTCACGGCCTATGACGGCGACCTCGATGATTATCGCCGCATGGTGCTGTCGGCGCGCGGCATGCGCACCAATTCGCGCGACCGCGGCAGCGAGCGCGACAACGTCAGGCCCGAGCGGGGCAAGCCCGAAAAGCGGACACCGCTGAAAGCGAAAATCGCCGACGCCGAAGCCGAGATCGAGCGCATCAACGGCATCATCGTCAAGATCGATACCGCGCTGGCGCTGCCCGATCTGTTCAAGCGCGATCCCAAGCAGGCGGCCCAGCTCAGCAAGGCGCGCGCCGGTGCCGCGAGCGCCCTGCAGCGCGCCGAAGAAGTCTGGCTGGAAGCAAGCTCGCAATACGACCAGGCGACGGGTTAATTCCGAAATTCACCTGGGCTGCATGGGATGCGCGGCAATCGCCCACTGGACACCGAATTTGTCGGTGAAATTGCCGTAGTGATCGCCCCAGAACTGCAGTTTGTAGGAAACGGTCACACGACCGCCCTCCGACAATGCGTCGAACAGCGTTGCCGCCGCCGCCACATTCTCGAGCTCAATGAAGATGGCGCAACCCTTCATCGGCTCCGAGTCCGGTCCATCCGAAGCGCAGAGCCGCAGGCCCGGTCCCTCGAACACGGAATGCATCACCTTGTCCCGCCACGGCGCGCCATCGCGCGTCTCGAGCGGACTGCCTTCGATGCGCCGCAGCTCCGTGACCTTGCCGAGACCGCAGGCCTCGTAGAACCGCAGCGCGCTCTCGCAATTGCCTTTGAAGTACAAATAGGGCGTGACCTGCACGAATGGCTCCGGATTTATGGACGGCGCGACCATTCGCACCCCACAGCCATTCAGCCGGCCATGCGCGGCAACGACGATCGCGTCAGCAGGATGCTAGGCGGGCTTTTTCTTCGGCTTCGGCTTGGCGGCCTTGGGCTGCGCCACCGGCTCGGCTCCGCGCTCGATCGACGACAGGCGTCCGCCGGTAAAGGTGTAGATTCCGGCGCGCGTGCCGCGCGAGTAGTTGACCACAGCGACCCGATCGCCACGCGGATTGTTGGAAAGATTGACGCTGTCGGGCGCACCGATGCCGCGCACCACGTCGCATTCGGTGTGACCGAGCGCTACCGTTCCTGAAGTCGAGGGCGGCGCGCCGGCGGCGCCGTCCGCGAGCGCGTTGGCATCCGTACCCGCAGGCGCCATGCCCGGACAGCCGCCATCGGCACTGACGAGATCCTCGGCGGTGACCGCCTTGGTCGGAGTAAGCGGCGGCGATTCAATGGAGGCGTTGCGGACGAACACCCGTCCCGAACGCGAAAACCAGTCCGCGTCCTTGGAAAGCAGGTCGGACGCGCCCCCGCAGCCCGCGAGCACGGGCCCAAGCAGCAGCAGCGCCAACAGTGGTTTTCGAGCAGTCGTTCCGTCTCGCACGCTAGACCCCGGTTCCCGCCCCACACGTAACCAATTGTAATGTAACGCCTTGTCCGACCATCACTTTGCGGCACGAGCGTGGCTTCCCGCAAGGTCAAAGCCAGAAACTGCAAATTATCATTAATTGCCCGAGATCGCTATTGCCGTCGCTGCCACCTGCCCCGCTCGTCGGTCTGCCAGTAGGTCACCTCAAATCCCCTCGCCTTGCAATCGGTCCAGGCGCCGCGCGCCGCGCTCAATGCGTCGGGGTCCTCGCCGTTGAACACCAGCACCACCCGCTCGTAGCTGTCGGAGTCGGCCGGCAGCACCGCATTGTCGATCAGGAACCTGACATTGGCGCGATTCGGATTGCCCTCCTCGATCGACAGAATCACGGGCTGATGCTCGGCGTCGCCAGCACGCCAGGTGGCGTGCGGCAGGAACGAGTCGTCGCTATAGGTCCACAGATGCGCGTCGAGCGCATCCGTGCGTTCCTCCGACGTCGATTGCACGACCACGCGCCAGCCACGCTCCAGCGATTTTTCCAGCAGCGGCGGCAGCACGCTTTCGAGCGACATGTTCTGCAGATGGTAGAACAGGACTTCCGTCATCCAACCTCAACCATATTGATCGCACCACCACCCAAGCTGTTGCGAAATCTTGTTTTGACACGTTTTCCTGACGCGAACCGGCGTCCACTTCGCTCGAAAACGCTATGGCTACTTTTTGGCTTCGTAATATTCCGCGACCAGCCGCTCGAGCAGGCGCACGCCGTAGCCCGAACCCCAGCTGTGGTTGATTTCGGTTTTCGGCGCCCCCATCGCGGTGCCGGCGATGTCGAGATGGGCCCACGGCGTGTCGTCGACGAACCGCTGCAGGAACTGGGCGGCGGTGATCGAACCGCCGTTGCGCACGCCGGCGTTCTTCACGTCGGCGAATTGCGAGTCGATCATCTTGTCATAGTCGGGACCGAGCGGCATCCGCCAGACGCGCTCGTCGGTCTCGATACCGATTTTGGTCAGCCGCTCCGCCAGTTCGTCGTTGTTGGAAAACAGCCCGGCGTGCTGGGTGCCGAGCGCTACCATGATCGCCCCGGTCAGCGTCGCCAGATCGACCATGAATTTGGGCTTGAACTTCTTGGCCACGTACCAGAGCACGTCGGCCAGCACCAGGCGGCCCTCGGCATCGGTGTTGATGATTTCGATGGTCTGGCCGGACATCGAGGTGACGATGTCGCCGGGGCGCTGGGCGTTGCCGTCGGGCATGTTCTCGACCAGGCCGATGGCGCCGACGACGTTGACCTTGGCCTTGCGCGCGGCGAGCGCGTGCATCAGCCCGACCACGCAGGCAGCGCCGCCCATGTCGCCCTTCATGTCCTCCATGCCGGCGGCGCCCTTGATGGAAATGCCGCCGGTATCGAAGCAGACACCCTTGCCGACGAACGCGATCGGCTGATCGCCTTTCTTGCCGCCGTTCCAGCGCATGATCACGGTACGGCCGGGCTGCGTCGAGCCTTGCGCTACGCCGAGCAACGCGCCCATGCCGAGTTTCGTCATCGCCTTGACGTCGAGCACCTCGATATCGACGCCGAGCTTCTTGAGCTGGCTGGCGCGGCGCGCGAATTCGACGGGGTAAAGTACATTCGGCGGCTCGTTGACCAGTTCGCGCGCGACGATCACGCCGTCGACGATGTGAGACGCCGGCGCAAAGGCCTTGCGTGCTTCGGCGACATCGCCGACCGCAACCGATATGTCGGCGCGAAGAGCGCCATTCTCGCCGTCTTTCTTCTTGGTCTTGTAGCGGTCGAATTTATAGGCCCGAAGTCGGATGCCGGACGCGATCCCTGCCGCGGCGGCGGGGGACATCGCGCCGTCGGGCAATTCGGCGATGACGGTAACAGTTTCGCTGGCGGCGTTGAGCTTGCCTGCGGTGACCCCGCCGAATTTCAGATAGTCCTTCTCCTTGATGTCAGCCGGCTTGCCGGCGCCAACGACGATCAGACGATCCGCCTTGATTCCCTCCGGCGCCGGAATGTCGAGTGTCGCTCCACTCTTGCCCTTGAACTGGTTGGTCGCCGCCGCCCGCTTGATGGTGTTGGCCGCCGTCCCCAACGCCTTGCGCGTGGCCGCCCCGAATTTCAGCGTATCGTCACAAAACACCACGAGAACACCACGTGACGCTGCGGAAAACGGAACAAAGCCGACCTTGACGGCGTCGGACATGGATAGATCCTCCAGAATTCAGGGCTGTATGCAGGGCTATATGACAGGCCCGGGCGCGGCCCGGGTTAATCGGAATGTTATCGTCGGCAACGGCCCAAAATCGCTTCAAGCCGAAGGTTTTCAACACTATGGCCTGCGAACCGCCATGCTGCCAAGCACCGGCGTGGCCGGAAGGCCACATCGATTGAATTATTAACCATATCCTGAGGGCGCCACGGCCCGGCCATTTTGTTGACGGATCAAAGGGATGGTAGTGAGAGTGTAGACGGCTGGACGACAGGCGGCGCGACCAAAGGGGAACCCCTTACCGGGATTGGTCGAAGGTCGCTTTTTGGGCGCGCAAGTGTGGGATCGCACGGTACCGATGGGGTCGATCGACAAGTACATTTTTCGCACGACGCTGGCGTCGTTTGCGCTTGTCCTGGTCAGCCTCACCGGCGTGATCTGGATTACGCAGGCGTTGCGCGGCATCGACCTGATGACGAGCCAGGGCCAGACCATCATTACCTTTCTCGG
>JBBRSX010000216.1:0-8373 GCA_038244925.1 Hyphomicrobiales bacterium
AAACCGCAAGATCGGGGAAATCCTTGCGCAGCGCATCGGCCTGTCCGCTGAGGAAATCGCCGGAAATATCGACGGGGACATAGGCGCCGAATTCGCAGCGCTCCAGCAGCAGCCGGACCTTGGTGGTCGCACCGGCGCCGAATTCCACCAATGCCGCGCCCTTTGGAATGAGCGAGGCGATCTCGCCGCCGCGGCTGCGCAAGATGCCGAGTTCGGTGCGGGTCGGATAATATTCCGGGAGTACCGTGATCTGCTCGAACAGCTCCGATCCCGCGGCGTCGTAGAAATATTTCGGCGACAGTTTTTTGGGATGCTGCGACAGGTTGCCGATCACGTCGCCGGCAAAGGCCGAGGTCGCTTCGCCGAACGGGAGGCCTTGGGCCAAAGCGGGGGCATGCACATTCATGATACTCTCCTGAACGCGCTTTCCGGCGCGCTTTTGATCAGCGTTTGTACATGATCCTGATCGGAAAACCGGGGTCCACTTTTCCGGATCATGCTTGTGAAAAGTCAGGCGTAATCGGCGAGGCGTAACCCCGTAAATTGCCAGCGGTGGTGCGGATAAAAGAAGTTACGGTAGGTAATACGGCTGTGGCCTTCCGGTGTTACGAGCGAGGAGCCACGCAGCACCAGCTGGTTGACCATGAACTTGCCATTATATTCCCCGAGCGCGCCTTCGATGGCGCGGTAGCCGGGGTAGGGCGAGTAGGAGCTGCGGGTCCACTGCCAGACGATGCCGAAGGCATCGTTAAGCTGACCGGCGCGGGCGGCGACTTCCCACTCCATCTCGGTCGGCAGATGCTTGCCCGACCAGCGCGCGAAGGCATCCGCCTCGTAGTAGCTGACATGGCTGACCGGGGCTGAAGGGTCGATCGGCTGCAGGCCGCCAAGCGTCATGATCCGCCATTCGCCGTCGATCTCGCGCCAGTGGCCGGGGGCCTGCCAGCCTTCGTTGTTGACCACCGCAAAGCCGTCCATCAGCCACAGCGTCGCCGTGCCGTAGCCGCCGTCTTTCATGAAAGCGAGCCATTCGGCATTGGTGACGAGGTTGCGGGCCAGCCTGACCGGGCCGACCAGCGCGCGGTGGGCGGGCTTTTCATTGTCGAAATGGAAGCTGTCGTCGATGTGTCCGACGGTGTGGATGCCCTCGTTGAGCGTAATCCATTCCTCGCCGGCACGCTGCGATGCCGGAAAGCGCCACGCCGGATCGTAGGCCGGCGGGATCGGGTTCTGCGCAAAGGCGTGCAGGATGTCGGTCAGCATCAATTCCTGATGCTGCTGCTCGTGGTTGAGGCCGACCTCGACCAGGGAGACCAGCTTCGTCAGCGTCGCCTCATCGGCGCTCTGGAAGAATTTCACCACCGCGGCATCGACATGGCGGCGATAGGCAGTGACTTCGTCGGCGCTCGGACGGGTCAGATGGCCGCGCTGGTGGCGGGCGTGACGGGGGCCGGCGGTGACGTAATAGGAATTGAACAGGAAGGCGTAGTCGGGATGAAACGGCTGGTAGCCCTCACAATGCTCGCCGAGCAGGAATTGCTCGAAGAACCAGGTGGTATGAGCGCGGTGCCATTTCGCCGGGCTGGCGTCCGGCATCGACTGGATCAACTGGTCTTCGGGGCTTAAGGGAGCGGCCCGGCGCTCGGTCTCGTCCCGAACGGTCAGATAGGCTTCGACCAGATTCTGGGCGAGCATGCCGGAATCGGAGAAAAGTGACGGGGCGGGGGCCAACAAGGCCGAGGCAGATACTGATTTAGTCACTTGTGTCTCCGGTCGAGGGAGAGAACGCTTGTCTGGCGAACTGGTTCCTGGCGGACGGTCCGTCCTAGATAGGGGTTCCTTACTGGGAAAAAAGCCTCCCGGCCCTATGATATTGATGCCGTCAGACTATGAGCGGTCCCGGCCCGGCGGTTCGGAGCGGGCCCGTGCATGCCAGCTCCCCGCCATTTTACTTTGGATGCACAACGGTTTGGGCTACATATATGGCCAGTAACCGGGTTAAATCGGACGTGCCGGTCCGTCAGGCTTAGTCGCAGGGGGCTTTGCCCCAAAAGGAAATGAAAGATGAGCATCGAGCAATTCATCGACAACGAAGTGAAGTCGAACGACGTCGTCCTGTTCATGAAGGGAACGCCGCAATTTCCGCAGTGCGGTTTCTCCGGGCAGGTGGTGCAGATCCTCGACCACGTCGGCGTCGGCTACAAGGGCCTCAACGTTCTGGAATCCGCCGATCTGCGCAACGGCATCAAGACCTATTCGAACTGGCCGACGATTCCGCAGCTCTACGTCAAGGGCGAGTTCGTCGGCGGTTGCGACATCATCCGCGAGATGTTCCAGGCCGGTGAATTGCAGACGCTGTTCGCCGACAAGGGCGTCACCGTCAACGCGGTGGCCTGAGCCTGAGCGGCGCGGCGCGCCAGATCGGCAAGGCGCGGCTGGAAGTCATTGTTGCCGACATCACGACTCTGAGCGTTGACGCTATCGTCAACGCCGCCAATTCGTCGCTGGTCGGCGGGGGCGGTGTCGATGGCGCGATCCATCGCGGCGCCGGCCCCGAACTGCTTGCCGAATGCCGCACGCTCAATGGCTGCGCGACCGGCGATGCCAAGATCACACGCGGATATCGGTTACCGGCGGGGCACGTGATCCACGCTGTCGGGCCGGTCTGGAACGGCGGCAATGCAGGCGAGGATGAACTGCTCGCTTCCTGCTACCGCCGCGCGTTGGAGATCTGTCAGGCCAACGCGCTTTCGTCCGTGGCTTTCCCCGCGATTTCCACCGGCGTCTATGGCTTTCCCTCTGACCGCGCGGCCGACATTGCGGTTACGACGATTGCCGATGCGCTGGCCGCGGCGCCTGATGTGACCCGCGTGGTGTTCTGCTGCTTCTCCCGCGATAGCGTCCGCCTGCACGAAACGGCGTTGGCCGCCTTCGGCAGCCCTTGTGCCTGATGACGCCGCAGCTACACTCCCCGGCGAGTTCCTGGAGGGGGAGTCTAATGAATTCACGTCAATTGTTGCGCGCGCTGGCGTGCGGCGCGCTGGTCCTGGCAACTGCGCCGACGGCCCGTGCTGAAGGCACGTTCGATATTCCGCCTGGCGCCCATTTCAATCCGGACAAGCTTGCCAAGATCACGGAGTTTTTCAAGAACGAGGTCGCGACCGGCAAGATCTCCGGCGCCAACGTCCTGATCCAGCAGCGCGGCAAGCCGGTCTATCACGAGATCTTCGGCGTGCAGGACGTGGTGTCGAAGGCGCCTATCACCGACAAGACCATCTTCCGACTGTCCTCGCTGACCAAGGCGATCACCTCGGTGGTGGCGATGGAACTGATCCAGGACGGCAAGATCAAGCTCGATGATCCCGTCTCGAAGTACATTCCCTCGTTCGCCGAGACCAAGGTCGGTGTCGAGAAGAAGGCCGACGACGGTACCAAGACGCTCGAACTGGTGCCGCAGACCAAACCCATGACGGTGCTCGACCTGATGCGTCACACGTCCGGCATCACCTACGGCTTCTACGGCGACAGCCTGGTGCGCAAGGCCTACAAGGATGCCAACATCTACGCAGGTGAGTTCGACCTCGCCGAGTTCGCCGAACGGATCGCCAAGCTGCCGCTGCACAACCAGCCGGGCGCGCTTTGGCAGTACGGCCATTCCACCGACATCCTGGCGCGGATCATGGAAATCGTGTCCCGAAAATCATTGTTCGAGATCGAAAAGGAAAAGCTGCTCGATCCGCTCGGGATGACCGACACCGGCTTCTTTGTCACCGAACCGGAGCGGCTGCAGCGGCTCGCCCAGCCGCTGCCGAATGACAGCGATTTCCGTGTCGGCCGGCTGTACAGGACCGAGGTTCGCCAGAAGTGGCAATCCGCCAGTGGCGGCATGGTTACGACCATGGCGGACTTTTCGCGCTTTGCGCAGATGCTGCTGAATGGCGGCTCCTTCGACGGCAAGACCTACCTCAGTCCCAAGACATTCGAATTGATGGCATCGGACCATGCCGGCAAGGGCTCGGGCGTTGAACGGGATTACTTCTATTTTCCCGGCGACGGTTTTGGCATGGGGTTGGGACTTGCCGTGCGAACCGATGCCGGCAACGCCAAGCCGCCGCCGCCGGGATCGCTGGGCGAATTGAAATGGGATGGCGCCAGCGGCTGCTACATGGTGATCGACCGCAAACAGGAGATGATGTTCGTGCTGCTGGAGCAGACGCCGACGGAACGCCAGCGGGTCCAGCGGACGCTCAAGCAACTGGTCTATGAGGCGATGGAGAATTAATTTAGCTTCTCGCGGAGTTCATCGACCAGCACCCGGATATTCTCGCTGTAGTCAATGGGGGCGACTACCAGATGCACGCCGCCTCCGGCAAAAGCACGCTCAAGCGTCGGGACGATTGCCTCCGTGCTTTCGATCCTTGAGCCCCTGGCGCCGTAACTCTCGGCGTATCTGACGAAATCCGGATTTCCGAACGACAGGCCGAAATCAGGAAAACGATCGACGGCCTGCTTCCAGCGGATCATCCCGTAGGCGGAATCCTCCAGCACCAGCACCACCAGATTTAGCTTGAGGCGGACCGCGGTTTCCATTTCCTGCGAGTTCATCATGAACCCGCCGTCGCCGCACACCGCAAGCACCCGGCGTTCCGGATAAAGCATGGCCGCCATCATCGCCGACGGCAGCCCGGCCCCCATCGTCGCGAGCGCGTTATCGAGCAGCAGCGTGTTGGCGACTAGCGTTCGGTAGTTGCGCGCGAACCATATCTTGTACATGCCGTTGTCCAGAGCGACGATTCCGTTCTCGGGCATGACCTGTCGTACGTCATGGACGATACGCTGAGGCGTCGGCGGCCATCGGTCTTCCGTGGCCCGGTCGGCTATTCGGTTCAGAATGCCATCACGGAGATTTAACAACGCACCGGCGCAGGGAAGGCGGCCTTCAACGCGGTCGGCCAGCAGCTCCAGGCTCGGCCCGACATCGCCGACCACCTCGCATTGCGGAAAGTAAACCTGCTCCACGTTGGCGGGCATGTAACTGACGTGAATAACCTGTGGCCCGTTCGGGCCCATGAGGAAAGGCGGCTTCTCGATCGTGTCGTGACCGATGGCGATGATCAGGTCGGCGCGATCGATCGCTTCGTGGACATAGTCGCGTTCGCTGAGTGCGGCCGTACCCATGTACAATTTGGTGCCGCCGGGCGCGGTACCTTTTCCCATCTGGGTCGTAAAGAAAGGAATTTGGGTGCGTCGAACGAACCCGGCAATTCCCGTCGCGCCTCGCGGCCGGGAAGCCGCAGCGCCCAGCATGATCAACGGCCGCTTTGCATTCAGGATCATCCCGGCCGCACGATCGAGCGACGCAGGGTGGGCGACCGGAATTTCAATGGGATGCTGCGCGACCATCGCAACGGATTCTATTTCTTCGCCGGCGATGTCCTCGGGCAACTCCAGCAGGACAGGGCCAGGCCGTTCCTGCGTGGCAATCCGGAAGGCGTCGCGTACCAGGGTCGGGATGGTGCTGGTGCTGACGATCTGCAGCGAAAGCTTTGTCAGCGGCTTGAACGTACCGACCACGTCGACGATCTGGAATTTCGCCTGACGGCTGTTCATGATGCCTTTCTGCCCGGTCAGCATCACCATCGGCATCGCGCCCAGCAGCGCGTAGGCGGCGCCGGTCGCGAGATTGAGCGCGCCAGGGCCGAGCGTCGTGATACAGACGCCGGGCTTACCCGTCAGCCGGCCATAGGTGGCAGCCATGAAGGCCGCACCCTGTTCGTGTCGGGTCAGGACCAATTGGATCGACGATTTTCTCAGACTTTCGACGACGTCGAGATTTTCTTCGCCGGGAACACCGAAGATGCGATCCACGCCTTCGTTCTCAAGTGCGGCAACCAACAAGTCAGAGCCTTTGGGCATCTTACCTCCGGCGATTATTCAACGGCGAACAATGACTGAATAACAGGATTTCGCTGCGATCTGTATGCCCTCGGCTGCCCTGATCGAAGGCAATTACACCCCTCGCACGATCTCGCGCACCAGTCCGACCGTCTCCTCGATCATCTCCGCCGTCACGTCGAGATGCGTGCACGCCCGGATTCGGCCGTCCATCATTGCGAGCAGTACGCCGCGTTGGCGCAACGCCGCGACCATCTTGTCGCCGGTGACGCCGGCGCCATCAGGCTTGAAGAACACCAGATTGGTCTCGGGCTGCTGCACCTCGACGCCGTTGATCTGCGACAGCCCCCGCGCCAGCGCGCGCGCATTGGCGTGATCGTCGGCGAGGCGGTCGACGTGATGGTCGAGTGAATAGACACACGCCGCGGCGCAGATGCCGGCCTGCCGCATCGATCCGCCGAGCCGCTGCTTCCAGCGCCAGACATCGTCGATGAATTCGCGCGAGCCTGCGATGGCGCCGCCGACCGGCGCGCCGAGGCCCTTGGAAAAATCGATCCAGGCTGAGTCCCATCCCTCGGCCATGTCGCGCGCGCTGATGCCGGTGGCGACGCACGCGTTCAACAGCCGCGCGCCGTCCATATGGGTAGCCATTCCGTTCGCCTTGGCGATCTGCACGACTTCATCCAGCGCGGCTTTCTTCCAGATCGTGCCGCCGCCGATATTGGCGGTTTGTTCGACGCTGACCACGGTTTGCGGCGGCTGGTAGCGCGAGCGGGGATGAAGTGCTGCGCGAAACGTCTCGGGTGAAAACTGCCCGTCGTCGCCGGTCAGCGGCGTGATCTGGAATCCGCCGAGCGCGGCATGCGCGCCGCCTTCGCGGGCGATGATATGCGCGCTGACATGGGCGAGGATTTCATCGCCCGGCCGGCACCACGCCAAGGTCGCCGCGACGTTGCACATGGTGCCCGACGGCATAAACACGGCCGCTTCCTTGCCGAGCAGGTCGGCTACCCGCTCGCACAACAGGTTGACGGTGGGGTCGTCGCCGATCTGCTCGTCGCCGACATCAGCCCGCGCCATCGCGTCGCGCATCGCAGCCGTCGGGCGCGTCTGCGTATCCGACAGCAGGTTGACGCGGATGGGGGCAGCCTTGGGATCGCGCGTGGCAGGGGTGTAGTGCATTTGAATCTTGCTCACTCACATTGTTCTGGCCAAGCAAAAGCGCGCGTTGAGCGGCGGACGTCAAGGGAGTGCTTGTCCACGCGCTATTTGGCTAGCGTGTATTAATAGGTTTATGTTGAACGCGGATGGTCTGTATCAATACACATGAAAACGCGACAGTACATCGCTCTGATCCATAAAAAAGCCGATAGCGATTACGGCGTATCGTTTCCGGATCTTCCCGGCGTCATCAGCGCCGGAAAAACTCTGGATGAAGCCCGTGATATGAGCGCGGAGGCCTTCCCTGCATCTGGAGGGGCTGGCGACGGATGGCGAAGGCGCGCCAGAACCGAGTTCTCTCGAAGAGATCATGAAGGATGCTCAAAACAGGGACGGCGTGGCGGTGCTCATCCCTGCACCTGCTGCCGACGTAAAGAGCGTTCGTATCAACGTGACGATGCCGGCTGACGTACTCGACCAAATCGATCGATATGCCGAACGTGAGGGTTTCACTCGCTCGGGTTTTCTTGCCCAGGCGGCAAAGAAGGCAATGGCAGTTTAATCACCGATCGCATTACGCCAAACAAAAAGGCCCCGGAAAACCGGGGCCTTTTCGATCTCGCAATCGCTGTAACGATCAGCGCGAATAGAATTCGACGATCAGATGCGGCTCCATCTGCACCGCGAACGGCACGTCCGACAGCGCGGGGATACGGGTGAACGTCGCCGTCATCTTGGAGTGATCGGCTTCGATGAAGTCGGGCACGTCACGCTCGCCGAGCTGGCTTGCTTCCAGCACGTGGGTGAGCTGCTTGGACGATTCCTTGACCTCGACGAGGTCGCCGGGCTTCAGCTTGTAGCTGGAGATGTTGACGCGGCGGCCGTTGACCTTGATGTGGCCGTGGTTGATGAACTGGCGCGCGGCAAACATGGTGGCGACGAACTTGGCGCGATAGACCACGGTGTCGAGACGGCGCTCGAGCAGGCCGATCAGGTTTTCACCGGTGTCGCCCTTCATCCGGCCGGCTTCGACGTAGATGCCGTGGAACTGGCGCTCGGAAATGTTGGCGTAGTAGCCCTTGAGCTTCTGCTTGGCGCGGAGCTGCACGCCGAAGTCGGAGAGCTTGCCCTTGCGGCGCTGGCCGTGCTGGCCGGGGCCGTATTCACGGCGGTTGACGGGGCTCTTCGGGCGGCCCCAGATATTCTGGCCCATACGGCGATCGATCTTGTATTTCGCCTCACTGCGCTTAGTCATCGCGTCCTCGATTGAGTTTGAGTTTTGAGGAGACGCGCCCTCCTGTGCACCGGGATTCCCGG
>JBBRSX010000217.1:0-8076 GCA_038244925.1 Hyphomicrobiales bacterium
AAACTCACCGACGGCACCTTCTCCACCAACGACGACCGCAACTTCAACCAGTTCGGCGGCATCGGCCGCGTCAGCTACGACCTGATGCCGGGCCTGAAGCCGTTCGTGGAAATCCAGGGCGACAGCCGCGTCCATGACGTCAGGCTCGATCGCAGCGGCTATGCACGCGATTCCTCGGGCGGCTATCTCAAGGGCGGCACCAGTTTTGAATTCTCGCGGCTTTTGACCGGCGAAATCGGCGTCGGCTACGCCGCGCGCGACTATGTCGACACCAGGCTCAATCGCCTCGAGGGCCTCTTGGTTTCGTCCTCGCTGACCTGGACCGTCACGCCGCTGACGACGGCAAAATTCTATTCCGACACCGCGATTTCCGAAACTACGCTGCCCGGCACCTCCGGCGTGCTGACGCATGTCTACACCGTCGAAGTCGATCACGACTTCCGCCGCTGGCTGACGGCGGTCGGCAAGTTCACCTGGGGCTCGCTCGACTACCAGGGCGACAGCCGCCACGACAAGATCTACGGCGTCTCGGGCGATCTGATCTACAAGATGAATCGCAACATCTGGCTCAAGGGCACACTGCGCCGCGACTGGCTGGAGTCGAACCTGCCGGGCAACAGCACGGCATCGACCGTAGTGATGGTCGGGGTAAGGTTGCAGCACTGATCACTCGTTCGCCGTGGTCTCCGGACGCCACGTCAGGAGCCGGTCCTCGATCATCGTCAGCAGCCATTCGGCGATCAGCGCCACCACGGCGATCACGATCATCGCGGCGAACACGCCGTTGGAGTCGAACGAGCCTTGCGCGGTGGCGATCAGCAGGCCCATGCCTTCGCGCGCGCCGAGAAATTCGCCGACGATGGCGCCGACCAATGCGAAGCCGAAGGAGACATGGAGGCTCGCCAGAATCCACGACAGCGCCGAGGGAATCACCACCGCGCGGGTCATCTGCCAGTCGCTGGCACCGAGGATGCGGGCGTTGGCGATCAGGTTCTTGTCGGCTTCGCGGACGCCCTGGAAGGCGTTGGCGAACACCACGAAGAACACCATCACGACCGCGAGCGCGATCTTGGAGGCGGCGCCGAGGCCCAGCGCAACGATGAAGATCGAGCCCAGCACCACGCGCGGGATCGAGTTGGCGACCTTGATGTAGATCGAGAACACGTCCGACAGCAGTTGGTTGCGGCCGAGCGCGATGCCGCACAGGATGCCCATCACCGCGCCGATCAGGAAGCCGGCGCCAGCCTCGTAGATCGTCACCCAGACCTGTTTCCAGAGCGGGCCGATCGAGGTGCCGTTCTGCGACCAGTCAATCAGCTTGTCGACGATGCCCGAGGGCTGACCGAAGAAGAACGGATCGATCAGGCCAAGGCGCACGCCGAACTCCCAGCCGCCGACCAGCACCACCAGCACCGCAAGCCGCAGCGCCAGCACCAGCCGCGCGCGACGACGTTGCCGTTCGACCAGGGTTTCCATGCGGACGGCAGGCGCCGGAGTAGGGATGCTGGTGTCAGTCATGGCTCAATGCCCCGCCCCTCAATGTCCAGCTCTGGCGCGCAACACTTCCTCGCGCAGATCGTCGGAAATTCTGCGTGCGATCGTGATGAATTTCTCGTCGTAGCGCAGGGTCGCGACGTTGCGCGGGCGCGGCAGGTCGATGGTGTGCACCGACTTGACCCGCGCCGGACGCGTGGTCAGCACCGCGACGCGGTCGGCCAGCAAGATCGCCTCGTCGAGATCGTGGGTGACGAACAGCACCGCCGACTTCGCCTGCGCCCATAGTTGCAACAGCTCTTCCTGCATCAATTCGCGGGTCTGGACGTCGAGCGCCGAGAACGGCTCGTCCATCAGCAGCACCTGCGGATTGTTGATGAAGGTCTGCGCCAGTGCGACGCGCTTGCGCATGCCGCCGGAAAGCTGGTGCGGGTGATGGTCCTCAAACCCGTTAAGCCCGACGCGATTGATCCAGTCGCGCGCGGTGGCCTCGGCCTGCGCGCGCGGGATGCCGCGAAACAGCGGCCCCGCCATGACGTTGCCGAGCACGTTGCGCCAGGGAAACACCGCGTCCTGCTGGAATACGAAGCCGACGCGGCTGTCGACGCCGTCAACCGGCGCGTCGAACAGCGTGACCTCGCCGGCTTGCGGCTTTGCCAGCCCCGCGATCAGCCCCAGCGTCGTCGACTTGCCGCAGCCGGTCGGGCCGACAATGGCAAAGAACTCGCCGGGCGCGATGGTGAGATCGAAATCCTCCAGCGCGGAAAGAATCTCGCCGGTCGGCGTCACGAAACGCCGGGCGACGTGTTTCAGTTCGACGGCGGAGGGAGATTTGGCGTCCATGTGAAGTGCGTTTCTGGGTTAGCTGTCATTCCGGGACGCGAAGCGGCGAACTACGATGTGCAATTGCACATCTGAGAATCCAAAGATTCCGGGTCTGGTGCTAGCGCACCATCCCGGAATGACGGGGGCCTCAATGCGTCGCGTTGGCCTTGATCACGAATTCGGTGGTGTAGGTCTTCGACAGATCGATCGTCTTGCCCTGCACGTTCGGCGAAAAACTCGACAGCACCTTGAGCACCGACTCCGGCGCGCCTTGCGGCATCATGCCGTCGGGCGAATATTGCGCGCGGCCTTGCTTGAGGCCCTGCACATAGAGTTCGAGGTCGCCGGCGTAATAATCCTTGGGCATTTGGGCTGCGATTTCTTCCGGCGAATGCGCGTTCATCCACTTCAGCGTCTTCACCATCACATTGACCACCTTCTGCGCGGTCTCCTTGTTGGCTTCCATCCAGGCGCGGTCCATGTAGAGACAGGCGGCGGGATAATCGCCGCCGAGCGCGGCGCGGGTCGCCTCAGGGGTGCGCAGGTCGATGCCGACCTTTGCGGTGCCGCTCTTCACCGCGCGCGCCACCGTCGGTTCGGTGGTCATGCCGGAAACGATCTTGCCCTGCTGCATGCCCGCCAGAAACGTGTCACCGGCGCCGACCGGCACCAGCGTGTAGTCCGGGGGCTTCAGGCCGGCCTTTGCGGCCAGCGCGCGGGTGAGGAAGTCGGTCGCTGAGCCCAGACCGGTGACGCCGAGCGCCTGGCCTTTCCAGTTGGCGGGGTCCTTCAACTTGTCGGCGTCAGCGGCCTTGACCAGAACGACTTCGCCGGGGGCGACCGCGAACTGCACCACCGAGGTGATGAACTTGCCTTTGGATTGCAGGTCGATGGTGTGATCGTAGAACCCGACCACGCCCTGCACCTCGCGCGCCAGCAGCGCGGTCGCGGCCTGCGAGCCCGAGGTCGAGTTGAACAGCTCGACATCGAGGCCCTGCTCCTTGAAGAAGCCGAGCTGGGCGGCGAGTTTGGCCGGCAGATAGATCTGCTTGTCGATGCCGCCGACCATGATCTTGATAGGGGTCTGCGCCTGCACGGGCGCTGCAGCAAAAGTGAAGGCCGAAATCGCGGCCAAAGCGGCGACGGCGAGAATTTTGCGCATGGTGAGTTCCTTCGGGACGTTGTCGAGCGGAATATTTTATGGGGACACGATCCCTTTGGGAAGGGCATAAGCGGGCATTGAGGAAGTTAACAAAGAGTCTAAGCGGGGACAGAGTCAATCGGCCTACCAAGGAGACAGATGTTGCGCTGCGAATGGAGCAGCCAGGAATAAAAACCTAGCAAAAATAGATCTAGCTGAGGTAGTAGGTGCGTTTAGCTTCCTTGTAAGATGTGATTCTTCAGCTTCCCAAAGGCTCAGACCGCTCATGAAAATGCTGCCCTCGGACCCGGACATTCAAACGATAGTTGCTCGCATCGATAGCGGTGACTTAGATTTGCAGCCAAACTTTCAACGAGGAGAGGTTTGGACGACAGCAAAGAAAAGAAAACTTATCGATAGCATTCTTCGGGACTGGCACATCCCTCCAATTCATGTGGTCGTTGGTGACAAGGGGAAACAAGAAGTTCTGGATGGCCAACAGAGGTTGGTCGCAATTCGCGATTTTGTTCGCGGAGTTATCAGGGTTGATGGGACTACGTGGTTAGTATTTGTCAGCAACTTTGCGACTGAGAAAGATCGTATAAGTTCTTTTTCAAATTTTTTAGCTGATTTCGAGGTCAACAGGACGAAGATAGGCTCTCCAGTTGCAGAGTATCGTCGGCATCAGATTACAAAATACACCACTCTCACGGAAAGAAGTCTTCTCCGAATCTTTTCTGATCGATCAAGCTCGCGAGTTTCAGATGTTAGCTCTGTACTGTTTCGAGATGTCATCCTTTGGTTATTCTACTATGCGTTTGCGAGCACCGATATGGTCGGGTTACTCTCGCCGGTGAAGTTCGAATTGCTACGCAAGCTTAACTCCGAACTAAGTGATCGAAGGGAGTCGACTGAAGAGATACTCGAAAACCTGGTGTCTCCAGCGATTTGGGGGATACTTTGATGAGGTCCGCCGAGAGCGCAGATATGTGGGGTGCGATAGAGCGTCGGCCTCAGAGGGAGACGCAGCTTATCTCATTTCGTTTTTCGGATATTTCCGGACTCCAAGACGGGCAGGTTACCTTCAGTTCTCCGATAACAGCTATTTGCGGAGTTAATGGTACAGGCAAGTCGTCCATACTGAGGTCGCTTTGGGCTACGTTAGATTGGAATAGTGCGCAAGCAATCCCCGAGATTCGTGAGCGACTTAAGGAGGCCCAATCGGAGGCCATTCTTAGAATGGGCGAAGGTGAAATTACTTATCGCTTTCCGCACCAATCGGAGCAGCCGGAGGAACTCGCGCCGATAGTCCTTCATGTTGACCCTTCAACAATTGCTGTGCGGTTGCAGCGCCGGGCTTGCGAAATTAGCGGGCTTGAAGAACTGATCGAAGCAATTACGCCGTCTGTGCTTGATGACAAAGAACTTTCGAATCTTTCCGGAATTCTTCGCAAGCAATATGATCGGATCGAGATATACGAAATCGAAGATTACGACGAGGAAGATCCTATCCCGTTTGTTTCGGTTAGTGAATTTGGCCGTGCTTACGATATTCGAACGATGAGCTTGGGTGAAATCTCAGTATTCGTGATGTATTGGAAGTTGGCGCGGGCCGACAGAAATTCGATCGTGCTTTTGGAGGAGCCAGAAACATTCTTGTCGCCGGTATCTCAAGGAGCGTTGTTAGACTACTTGGCCATGGTGTGCGTTAAAAAGCAACTTTCAGTGGTGCTTACGACCCATTCCCCGCAGATGTTTGCGCGCTTGCAGCCAAATCAAGTCAAATTTGTTTATCGGGCGGCGCAAGGCGCGGCAGTTGCCGCTGAACAATCCTATGGCGAGATGCGAAAATCAGTTGGTATCGAGCCAGTCGTCGATCGTCTCTTGTTTGTTGAAGATCGGATAGCTCGCGAATTCACACTGAGCATTCTCAAAAAGCTGGATCGTTCAATCTTGGTCCGTGCAGAAGTGGTGGATGTTGGAGGGCATGGAGAGATAACTCGCATATCATCAACAATTCCAGAGAAAGTATCGTTTTTTCGAGCAGTAGGTGTTTATGATGGAGACGTCCAAAACGAAGTAAAAGATGTTCGTCCGCACGTTTTCTTGCCCGGCGGAAAAATCGAACGTGCTTTTAGAGATATCTTTAATGTGAATCCTGAAAGTCTTGCCCGTCGGTTAGGTCGCGATTTAGAGCAGGTAGTTGCGCTAGCAGACCTCAGTGGAATTGATCACTACGACTGGTTTGAAGAGATAGGAAGAAGCTTGCATGTTACGTACGCCGAGATCATGCATGTGTGCTTTGAGGAGTGGTGTGCAGTGCCCGCCAATAAATCTGATGTAGACAAATTCCTAGCCGATCTAAATTTGCTTATGAATTGATCGATTCGTCATCCGGTCGTGAGCACCTACCCCGGCAGTGTTGTCGTCCCCATCAGATGCTGATCGATCGCCCGCGCGCACAGACGCCCCTCACGGATCGCCCATACCACCAGCGACTGGCCGCGGCGCATGTCGCCGGCGGTGAATACTTTTGGCAGCGAGGTCTTGTAGTCGGTGAGGTTGGCGCGGACGTTGCCGCGCTGGTCGAGGTCGACGCCGAGCGTCTTCAGCATGCCCTCGTGAACCGGATGCACGAAGCCCATGGCGAGCAGCACCAGCTGCGCGTCGAGGTCGAACTCGGTGCCTGCGATCGGCTTGAACTTGTCGTCGACCTGAACGCAATGCAGCTTCTGCACCTTGCCGTCGACACCGGAGAATTTCTGCGTCAGCACCGCGAATTCGCGCTTGGCGCCTTCGGCCTGGCTCGACGAGGTCCGCATCTTCAACGGCCAGTTCGGCCAGGTCAGGCCCTTGTTCTCGTGCTCGGGCGGCGCCGGCATGATTTCGAGCTGGGTCACGGACTTGGCGCCCTGCCGGAACGAGGTGCCGATGCAGTCCGATCCTGTGTCGCCGCCGCCGATCACGACGACATGCTTGCCCTCGGCGAGGATGTCCTTGACGCCGTTCGCCGGCTCGGAGGAGATGCGGCGGTTTTGCTGCGGCAGGAAATCCATCGCGAAGTGAATGCCGTCGAGGTCGCGGCCGGGGATCGGCAAATCGCGGCCGGCTTCCGAGCCGCCGGTCAGTGCGACCGCGTCGTATTGCTTGAGCAGTTCCTGCGGGCCGAGCGCGCCGGGTGAGGTGCCGCCGATATGGACGCCGTAGTGGAACGTGACGCCCTCGGCTTCCATCTGCGCCACACGGCGGTCGATGACCTGCTTTTCCATCTTGAAGTCGGGAATGCCATAGCGAAGCAATCCGCCGGCCTTGGCGAATTTTTCGTAGACATGGACGTCATGACCGGCGCGCGCGAGCTGCTGCGCGGCGGCAAGGCCCGCGGGCCCGGAGCCGACGATCGCGACCTTCTTGCCGGTCTTGGTCGGCGCGATCTCCGGCTTCAGCCAGCCATTGTCCCAGGCGCGATCGACGATGGCGCATTCGATGGTCTTGATGGTGACCGGGTTGTCGTCGATGTTGAGCGTGCAGGAGGCTTCGCACGGCGCCGGACAGATACGGCCGGTGAACTCCGGAAAATTGTTGGTCGAGTGCAGATTGCGCGAGGCCTCTTCCCAGTTGCCCTGATAGACGAGGTCGTTGAAATCGGGGATCTGGTTGTTGACCGGGCAGCCCGGCGTGCCCGGCTGGGTCGAACCAGTGCCGTGGCAATAGGGGATGCCGCAATTCATGCAGCGCGCGGCCTGATCGCGGGTGTCTTTCTCGCTCAGCGGAATGACGAATTCGCGATAGTTCTTCAAGCGATCCGCGACCGGCACGTACTTGCGGTCATGCCGGTCGATTTCGAGAAAACCTGTGATCTTGCCCATAACGCCCCTGCGACTTCTGCTTCGCCGTTGCCGTCATTCCGGGATGCGCCGCAGGCGCAGACCCGGAATCCCGATGTTGATTTGCGAGGTTCCGGGTTCGCGCGTGGCGCGCCCCGGAACGACGCGTGGTGATGTCTACGCCCCGACCGCGATCTGCGGCTCGGCGTCGGTCTTTGCCTTCAATTCCCGCAGCGCGCGGCGGTATTCCACCGGCATCACCTTGCGGAATTTCGGCAGCCATGTCTTCCAGTTCGCGAGGATCTCGGCGGCCTTCTTCGAGCCGGCCAGTTTGGCGTGACGCGAGATCAGGATGTGCAGCCGCTCGACGTCGGATGCGAGCAGGTCCTTGAACACGTCGACGCGGCCGTGCGCTTCGAGGTCGCCGGTGTGGTGATAGGTGTTCTCGTTGATCATCTCTTCCGAGAGCACCGGCTCGAGCTCGACCATCGCCATGTTGCACAGCTTGGCGAAGTCGCCGGCCTCGTCCAGCACATAGGCGATGCCACCGGACATGCCGGCCGCGAAATTGCGCCCGGTCTTGCCCAGCACCACGACGATGCCGCCGGTCATGTATTCGCAGCAATGGTCGCCGGCGCCTTCGACGACCGCGACCGCGCCGGAGTTTCGCAACGCGCATCGCTCGCCGGCGCTGACGCGGAAATAGCATTCGCACTGGATCGCGCCGTACATCACGGTATTGCCGACGATGATGGATTCCTCCGGCACGATGCCGGTATTGCGCGGCGGCTT
>JBBRSX010000218.1:0-8043 GCA_038244925.1 Hyphomicrobiales bacterium
CTGGGGTAGCGCAAATGGCTGCGGTCATACCGCGCGCGGTTTTCATTCGTCCACATCGGCGGCCCCTCCGAATCAGGCCACCTCTCTTGAATCACAAATGATTCATAAGATTCAACTTCTTCCCGGACAGACACTTAGTGTCGTGTAGACAGCTCGTCCAATTTGGACGTGGCCAAAAATAATGTCCCTCGTGGCGTCATGATGGTCTACAGCGAAGCATTCGCGGAAGACGGGCTCGACAGAATGAGAGAGTGGTGCGTGCCCAATATCGTGCAAAAGGGCCGCGCCTACGATGAGGCGTCGATCAGGGGGAGGCAGTTCAAAAAGAGAGCTATATTGAAGTGCTAGCCTTGCGACTCCTAAGCTATGTTGAAGTCTCGTATAGCGGGTATTGCCCGGCGCACCGTTCGGATTGCGGACAAACAGGTAATCGATTCCGCCCAGAAACCGGATGGAGCCTAGCCGTTGGAATGCATCTGTTTGGAGCAAATCGACGAAGAGCGGATCTTCGACAAGCGTCTTCACATCAACTGGTGCTGAGAATTTGTAGAGCGGTGGTTCGCCCAGAACGAAGTTTGAGAACAAAAATTGAGCCACGCTCATCCCATCCAAAGTGGTCAAGGCTTGTCGCAAGATAACGGTTTGGCCGTTACTGGTTTCCCTTCAATATTCAATTGTACGACTGGCCAGACCGTATAGCCGCCGAACCATATCATATTGGCGAGCCGGCGCCTGCGATTTCACCAGTCAAAACAAAAAACGGCCAGGTCTTCCGACCCGGCCGCTCCAAACTCAAATCTCTCTTTAGCTCAGCCCGGCGCTCTCCGCCGCAGCCTCGCCAGATAGCGTTAGCTCGCCTTCGCCACCCGGGCGGGCTTCTTCACGAACACCGGCTTGCCGACCTTCTTCGCGATCGCGCGCTTGATGTCCAGCGCACGGGGCGACAGGTCGTCGGCCTTGGCCTTGGCCAGGAAGCCATCGAGGCCGCCATTGTGGTCGACGCTCTTGAGCGCATTGGTCGAAACGCGCAGGCGCACGTTGCGGCCGAGCGCGTCCGAAATGAAGGTCACGTTGACCAGGTTCGGCAGAAACCGGCGCTTGGTCTTGATGTTGGAGTGGCTCACCTTGTGGCCCGTCTGGGGGCCCTTGGCCGTCAGTTCGCACTTCCGAGACATCGCAAAATCCTCTTCCATCCCCGCCATCGGGCAGCGCACCAAAGCGCCGCGCGGGGGTCCAAAATCGCGTCCATTTGCAGGAACCGCGGACGTATAGGGGCAGACCGCCAAACCGTCAAGGTTTTGCGGCGGCAAGATTGCGCGGAAGCGCCGGTTTATAAGCGGTTCCAGCGGGAAGTCTGTCTTTTTGACGCGTTTTCTTGACGCGAACCGGAAGGGCCGCTTCGCTCGAAACCGCTATGTTTTGGCACCATATAAACGGCACATTCCGCGCCGCATCATCGTTTTTATTGCCCCGATAGCCCGGCCGGGGTCTGGAGAGAGCCAGCTTTTGGCGAAATTCGCGTTGTTTGCCGGATATTTCTGCTTAGATGACCCTGCAGCCCAGCCATACCAGGAATAAGCCGTTCGTGATCGTGCCCAGCGCCATTAAGCCCCGTTTGGGGCTGTTTTTCGCTCTCAGCGCCGGGGTTTTGCTGGTGGCAGCACCCGGGCGCGCGTTCGCGCAGGGGCGGGTGGACGCCAAATATGAGGCTTCGCTGTCCGGCATCCCGGTCGGCAAGGGCTCCTGGACCATCGAAATCGGCGACGACGTGTTTTCGGCCTCCGCGCAAGGCGGCAGCGCCGGGCTGCTGAAGGCGTTTTCCGGTGGCTCAGGCTCCGGCGCCAGCCAGGGCCGCATCGTCAACGGCGCGCTGGTCGCCAATTCCTATGTCGCCACCACCACGACGTCGAAAAAATCCGAGACCATCCGGCTTTTGCTCGCCAATGGCGGGGTGAAGGATTTTTCGATCGATCCGGTGCCCCCCGTCGATGCCGACCGCATCGTCGTCACCGAGGCGCATCGCAAAAACGTGCTCGATCCCATGACCGGCTCGATGATCCGCGTGCCCGGCGCCGGCGAGGTGCTGACGCCCGAGGCCTGCCGCACCGGCACCGGCGTGTTCGACGGCCGGCTTCGTTATGACCTCAAACTCGATTTCAAGCGGATGGAGACCGTGAAGTCCGAGCACGGCTATCACGGCCCCGCCGTGGTCTGCGCGATCTATTTCACCCCGGTCGCGGGCTACATCCCCGATCGCCCGGTGATCAAGTGGCTCGCCGGCCAGCGCAACATGGAAGTGGTGTTCGTGCCGATCGCCGGCACCCGCGTCCTGGTTCCGTTCCGGATGACGATCCCGACCCCGTTCGGCCCCGCGATGCTGGAAGCGACCTCGTTCGTGACCTCGGCCGCCCCGCCGCGGGTGGCGAAGACGCAGTAGGGTTCTCTTCCCTTCTCCCCTTGTGGGAGAAGGTGGCGTGGACGAAGTCCGCGCCGGATGAGGGGTCTCTATCCGCGGAGACAGACCCCTCACCCGTCGCCGAACTTCGTTCGGCGCCACCCTCTCCCACAAGGGGAGAGGGGAAGAAGCGCCGAACACAGACAAGGAATCCAGTTGACTCTTACCTGCTTCTGATTCGACTCCGCACCGTCAGGAACTTTAACGATTCCACCGAAAAACCGGATCTTGTGGAGCCCCGTCAAACTTGATCTAGTGCCACCTCCATCGCAGCCACGCGAGATGTTGCGGAGAACGAAGCCGGTCCCCGTAGGAGTCAGCGATTCGGGCGCGTTTCGTTCCAGACTCGTTCCAGAGCTTAAAACGCGACCGCATCGCCGTCGCAAAATGACACAGAACCCAGAAAGAGCGCGTATTCTTCCCGCAAAACCGGTACCCACTTTTGCGGAATACGCGCGAAGCTAGCGACGCAAGAAACACCTGCAAAATATGGCTTTCTCTCATTCTTCGTTCGGCCACGAGCGCGCGCCCGGCGCCGGCGTCACCGCGGTGCTGGGGCCGACCAATACCGGCAAGACCCATCTCGCGATCGAGCGCATGCTGGCGCATTCCTCCGGCGTCATCGGCCTGCCGCTGCGGCTGCTGGCGCGCGAGGTCTACAACAAGATCGTCGATCGCGCGGGGGCGGAGAGCGTCGCGCTGATCACCGGCGAAGAGAAGATCAAGCCGAAAAATCCGCGCTACTGGGTTTCCACCGTGGAGGCGATGCCGCGCGATATCGACGTCAGTTTCCTGGCCGTCGACGAAATCCAGATCGCGGCGGATCTGGAACGCGGACATGTTTTTACCGACCGCATCCTGCACCGCCGCGGCCGCGACGAGACGCTGCTGCTGGGCGCTGCGACCATGCGTCCCATCATCGAACGGCTGCTGCCGGGCGCCTCCATCGTCACCCGGCCGCGGCTGTCTCAGCTCGAATTCGCCGGCGACCGCAAGATCACGCGGCAGCCGCGACGTACCGCGATCGTCGCGTTCTCCGCCGACGAGGTCTATGCGATCGCCGAGCTGATCCGTCGCCAGCATGGTGGGGCTGCCGTGGTGCTGGGCTCGCTGAGCCCGCGCACGCGGAATGCACAAGTCGCGATGTTCCAGAACGGCGACGTCGATTATCTCGTTGCGACGGATGCCGTCGGCATGGGGCTGAACCTCGACGTCGATCACGTCGCCTTTGCCTCCGACCGCAAATACGACGGCTACCAGTTCCGGCGCCTCAACCCCTCCGAATTCGCGCAGATCGCCGGCCGCGCCGGCCGCGCTACCCGCAACGGCACCTTTGGGACGACGGGCCGCTGCGCGCCGTTCGAGCCGGAACTGGTGAACGCGCTGCAGAACCACACCTTCGACAGCGTCAAAATGCTGCAGTGGCGCAATTCGAAGCTGGATTTCGCCTCGCTCGGCGCCCTCCAGGTCTCGCTGGCGGTGTCGCCGAGCCACGAGGTTCTGACCCGCGCGCCGATTGCCGAGGATCTGCGGGTGCTCGACCATGCCGCCCGCGACGGCGAGGTCCGCGACATGGCCCATGGGGCTGCGGCCGTGGAACGGCTGTGGGACGCCTGCCAGATCCCGGACTACCGGCGGCTGGCGCCGGCCGCCCATGCCGAACTCGTGACCACGCTGTACGGTTTCCTGATGAAAAGGGGCCGGATTCCAGATGCATGGTTCGGCGCCCAGGTCGACCAGGCCAATAACGCCAACGGCGATATCGACACGCTGTCGGGCCGGATCGCTCAAATCCGGACATGGACCTTCGTCGCCAACCGCCCGGACTGGCTGGGTGACCCCGATCACTGGCAGGGGATCACGCGCGAGGTCGAAAATAAATTGTCCGATGCGCTGCATGAACGGCTAACGGAGCGTTTCGTTGACCGCCGTACCAGTGTATTGATGCGCCGCCTGCGGGAGAACAGTGTTTTGAATACGGAAATTGGCAAGACCGGCGAAGTGATCGTTGAAGGCCATGCGATCGGCCGCCTCGACGGATTCACCTTTGCGCCTGATGCAGCAGAAGCCGGCTCGGATGCCAAGGCGCTGCAGGCCGCGGCGCAACAGGTGCTGGCCGGCGAGATCGATACGCGCGCCGAAAAGCTCGCCGCCGCCCCCGACGATCAGTTCGTGCTGACCTCCGACGGTACCATCCGCTGGACCGGCGATGCGGTCGCAAAGCTGGTCGCCGCCGACGATGCGCTGCATCCGCGCCTGCGCATCATCGCCGACGATCGCCTCAACGGCGCGCCGCGAGAGGCCGTGCAGACGCGGCTCGACCTGTACCTGAAGACGCATATCGAAAAGCTGCTGGGGCCGCTGTTCGGCCTGTCCAAGGCCGAGGACATCACCGGCATCGGCCGCGGCATCGCGTTCCAGTTGGTGGAAGCGCTCGGCGTGCTCGAGCGCACGAAGATCTCCGCCGAGATGAAGGATCTCGACCAGGCCTCGCGCGCGACGCTGCGTAAGTATGGCGTCCGCTTCGGCGCCTATCACATCTATTTCCCGGGGCTGTTGAAGCCCGCCGCGCGCGCGTTGGCCTCGCTGCTGTGGGCCGAGAAGCAGGACAATGTCGACATGTCGGCGCTGTCGAGCGCGCAGCATCTGGCGAGTTCGGGCCGCACCTCGTTCGCGGTCGACAAGACACTCGCGCGCGACGCCTATCGCGTGCTCGGCTATCGCCAGTGCGGCGAGCGCGCGGTGCGCGTCGATATCCTGGAGCGTCTCGCCGATCTCATCCGTCCCGCTCTGGCCTGGCGCGAGAGTTCGCCCGGCGAAAAGCCGGCCGGTGCGTTCGATGGCCGCAGCTTCGTGGTGACGCAGGCGATGACCTCGCTGACCGGTTCGGCTGGCGAGGATTTTGCCTCGGTGCTGCGCGCGCTCGGCTATCGCATGGACCGCCGCGCCCCGCTGCCGCCGAAGCCGGTGGTGGAAGTTGCTGCGGAAGCAGCACCCGCAGAGGCCGTCGCGGATGATCCCGCTGCGCTGACCGAAATATCGATGGCGGACATTGTCGATCAGCAGGTGTCCGGCGATCCCGCGCCATCGGCGGCGCTATTGCCCAGTGTGACGCCGGTGACTGACGTGGGCGAGGACGCTCCTGTCGCAGCCGAAGCCGCGCCGGAGCCTGTCGCTGAAGCCGCACCCGAGCCCGTTGCCGCGGCGGAAACGCCCGCAGCGGAACCTCTCGTCGAACAGGCTGCGCCTGAAGCGACTGTGCCCGAAGCGAATGCTTCTGAAACCACGGCTTCTGAAGCCACGGCTTCTGAAGGCACGGCTTCTGAAGCCACCGAGCCCGCCGCCGTCGGCGAAGCCGCTCCGGCTGAAGCTGCTTCCGCCGAAGCCAAACCCGATACGCCGGCCGAGCCGGTGATGATCGAAGTCTGGCGACCCGGCGGCCGTTCCGACGAACGCCGCCCGCATCACGACCGCAACCGCCAGCGCCATCAGGGCCGTCCGCAAGGAGACGCGCAGCCCGCTGCCGCCGCCGGCGAAGGCGGTGAGGGCGCCCCACGCGGCGAGCAGCGCCATCGGCGCCCGCGGCGTCACAGTGATTTCCGCAAACCCCGCGAGGGCGCACCGGCCGATGGGGCCGTGGCCGCCGCACCGGCCGAGGGCGCCGCCGCGACGACCGAGGCACGTCCGGAGACCCGTCACGAGCGTCCGCGTTTCGAAGGCAAGGGCCGCGATCGCGACAACAAGGGCGGTGGCGACCGTCCCGACAAGAAGTTCGGTGGCGGCGATCGCAACAAGGGCGGCGACCGCAACAAGAGCGGCGGCGACCGTGGCCCGCGCGACAACAAGGGCCGCGATTTCGGTGGACGCGACAAGGGTGGCAAGCGCGACAGCGGCCCGTCGCATCGCCAGTGGGCGACCACTGCCGCGCCGCGCGACCGTGATCGTCCCGCCGATCCGAATTCGCCGTTCGCAAAACTCGCCGCGCTGAAAGAGCAACTCGCCGGCCGCAAGGATTAACGAAAGCGTTTTCAAGCGAAGTGGGTAGCGGTTCGCGTCAAGAAAACGCGTCTGAAATAGTTCGCGAGATCATATTTGGAGCGCCAGCGTCTCGATAAGTGGCTGTGGCACGCGCGGGTGGTGAAGGCGCGCACCTCGGCTGCGTCCCTGGTCGAGGCCGGTCACGTCCGCATCAACGGCGTGCGCGAGAAGGCCCCGGGGCACGGCGTCAAACTCGGTGACGTGCTGACCATTGCGCTCGACAACAGCGTGCGCATCCTCAAAGTCGCTGCTTTCAGCGAGCGCCGCGGCGACGCCACCGCGGCCCGCGTGCTGTTCGAGGATTTGCAGAACGGCAAACCATAACTATTTGCAAGAGGCTGGCGGCGACGCCTGAAAACGCCCGGTTTGGGCACCTTGCTTCCCTTTTTGCTTCTCTTGCGGCAGCGCACTTCATGCGCTACGCAAACCCCGGAAAACTGATCCGTTTCGGAGCCTGTTCGGAGTCCTGGATGACGTACGTCGTCACTGAAGCCTGCATCAAATGCAAATATACCGACTGCGTTGAAGTCTGCCCCGTCGACTGCTTCTACGAGGGCGAGAACATGCTGGTCATTCATCCGGACGAATGCATCGACTGCGGCGTCTGCGAACCCGAATGTCCCGCCGACGCCATCAAGCCGGACACCGAGCCGGGCCTGGAGAAGTGGCTCGAGGTGAACACCGAATACGCCAAGAGCTGGCCCAACATCACCCAGAAGAAGGACCAGCCCCCGGATGCGAAGGAATTCGAGGGCGTGGAAGGCAAGTTCGAGAAATATTTTTCCAAGGAACCCGGCACCGGCGACTGATTCGCTGGGCGGTTGGCAGCTCTAAAAACGACTTGAGGCCGCTTCGGACCTAATCCGGAGCCAATCCCGACCCCAAAAGGCCTGCTGATTTAACCCTGTTGACGGACTTATGACGGAAATCCTCCGTAAAGGTCCGGAATGGGGCGTAAATCATTGATTTTTGCGGAAAATGTGCTATATTGGGCACAATACAAGCCAAACCCGGTCATGCGTACCATGTGGCCGTCGGTGGGTTCCCGTAAAACATCGAACAGGGGCGTGGCAGTTCCGCGCGCAGGCTGTGTCACAGAAAACGCGTAAAAAGAGTGCTTCTAAGACCACTAAAAAAGCCGCTCCGGCCAGCCGCAGCGCAACCAAAGGCCGTGCCAAGGCGCCTGTAAAGGACGCCAGGAAGGCTGCGGCCACAAAGTCCTCGAAAAACAAAAGAAGCGCAATGCCAGATAAGACTGCAAAAACTGCCGCGAAAGCGACGGGTTCGAAGGCCACTGCTTCGAAGGTCGCTCCGAAGCCGCCCGTCAAGGCGGCTGTTGCTGCCCCCGCTCCCAAGGCCCCTGTTCTCAAGACGATCGTTGCACCGAAGGCCGTGGTGGCGCCGAAGGCTGCCGTGAAGCCGGTGGCTGTCGCCCCCAAGATCGAAGAGCCGAAGAAGGTCGTGACCCAGCGTCAGGGCTTCAAGGCCAATGAATTCGTGGTCTATCCCGCTCACGGCGTCGGCCAGATCCTGGCCATCGAGGAGCAGGA
>JBBRSX010000219.1:0-8015 GCA_038244925.1 Hyphomicrobiales bacterium
ATAACGCATGGCCGCCTCACCCCCCGCCGCATCGGAAGCTCCGGCGAAACGGATCGAGTTCGAGGATCCGCATGGCAGCCTTGCCAACCTGCAGGAAGCAGAGGTGTCGCGGGTACGAACCTTGCGAAGCGGCTGGCGCTGGGCGCTGATATCAGCCACCGCCGCGACAATTCTGTTGTGCATCAACCAGCAATTCTCGTTGCGGTTCTTCGTCGGCTACACCCAGCTCAACACCGAATATTTCTATCTGTTGATCGCGCTGATGCTGCCGTTCACTTTCCTGATCTTTCCAGGCTTCGAACGCTCGCCGCTGGATCGCATCCCCTGGTACGACATCCTGTTGTTCGTCCTGACCTTCGGCTCCGCCATCGTCCTGATGAACAGCGTGCGCAAGGCCGCCGAGGCCGGCTGGGAATTCGGCGGCGCGCCGACCCCTGTGATAGTCGCCGGTCTGGTGATGTGGTTCGTGCTGATGGAAGCCTTGCGCCGCACAGGCGGCTGGAGCCTGCTGCTCAGCGTTTTTCCCTTCACCGTCTATCCGCTGTTCGCCGACGCCACATGGCTCGGACCCTTCCGCGGCACCCAATCGACCCTCGAACAGGCGACTTCCTATCACGTGCTGTCGGGCGAGAGCCTGCTCGGCATTCCGATACAGGCGTTCGCCGACACCGTGATCGGCTTCCTGGTGTTCGGCACCGCGCTGATGATGACGGGTGCCGGCAAGTTCTTCATCAACATCGCCTTTGCGATGTGCGGCACCTTCCGCGGTGGTGCTGCAAAGGTCTGCATCTTCGCCAGCGGTCTGCTTGGCATGATGTCGGGCTCGATCATCTCCAACGTGCTTACCGCCGGCACCATGACCATCCCGGTCATGAAGAAGAGCGGGTTTCGCGCCTCCTACGCCGGCGCGATCGAAGCCTGCGCCTCGACCGGCGCGGTGCTGGCGCCGCCGGTGATGGGCGCGACCGCGTTCGTGATCGCCCAGTTCCTTAACGTCAGCTACGCCGACGTTGCCCTCGCTGCGGTCATTCCGGCCGTGCTGTATTATATCGGCCTGTTCATGCAGGTCGACTCCTACGCCGCGCGCCATGGCCTGAAGGGCATTCCGCGTGCGGAGCTGCCGAAAATCTGGGATACGATCAAGGCCGGCTGGTACTACATCTTCGTCATCGCGCTGCTGGTGGTGATGCTGCTGTACTTCAAGCGCGAGAGCCACGCCCCATTCTATGCCACCGCGCTGCTTTTGGTGCTGAACCAGCTTTTCTCAAAAGACACCCGCTGGACGCCATCGAGCATCAGCAAGTTCCTGGAGATCAACGGGCGAACGTTCGTCGAACTAATCGGCATCCTCGCCGGCTGCGGGCTCCTGATCGGCGCGTTTTCGATGACCGGCGTGGTCTCCAGCCTCGCCAACGACCTGCTGCGGATTGCCGGCGACAATGCGTTCATGCTGCTCGGTATGTGCGCCGTGACCAGCCTCATTCTCGGCCTCGGGCTGACGACGACAGCCTGCTACATCTTCCTCGCCATTCTGGTCGCGCCGGCGCTGGAGAAGCTCGGCCTCAACCGGATGGCCGTGCACATGTTCATCTTCTACTGGGGCATGCTGTCCTCGATCACGCCACCGGTCGCCATTGCCTCCTTTGCCGCGGCCGGCATTGCCGGCTCGCCGGCGATGAAGACCGGGTGGGAATCGATGTGGGTCGGCAGCATCATCTACTTCATTCCGTTCTTCTTCGTGCTGAACCCGGCTTTGGTGCTGCAGGGTAACAACCCCTATCTCGAAGGCCTCGGCCTGATGGGGCTGGCCGCCTTCGGCACGCTGTTCATCTGCGGCGGCATTCAGGGCTACCAGGCCTTTGTCGGCGATCTCCGGGGTGCAGGCACGCTGGAATGGCCGCTGCGGGTGTTGCTGGTGATCGGCGGCTTCGTGGTGGCGACGCCCGGCGGCGGCATCAACCCGCTGTCGCAACTCCAGATCACGTCGCTGGGCCTTGCCATCCTCGCTCCCACCGTCGCGGTCGCGCTGTTGCTGATCCGTCGCCAAACTCTGGTGCCGAACCAGTTGCGCGCACCTTAATTGCGTTGCAAAACGGGGGCGATGAAACGATCGCCCACCGGCGCCCCGGCCTGGACCAGCTCGAAACCGCCTTTGCTGCGGTTCCTGAACGCGTGCCATGCCGAATTCCTGCAGGAGACCAGCGGCGCGGTCGCCGATTACATCCCCGAACTGGGCAAGGCCGACCCTGCCCATTTTGGCATCAGCCTCGCCACCCTCGACGGCCACGTCTATGAGGTCGGCGATACCCAAATCCCCTTCACCATCCAGTCGATGTCGAAGCCGTTCGTGTTCGCGCTGGCGCTGGACACGCTGGGGGCGGCCCGGGTCGAAAGCGTGATCGGCGTCGAACCGTCGGGCGACCCCTTCAATTCGATCCGCCTCAACGCCGAGAACCACCCGTTCAATGCCATGGTCAATGCCGGCGCGATCGCCTGCACCGGACTGATCCACGAAGCCAAGGGCGATGATGCGTTCGAATATATAAGGCAGGCGCTGGGGCGCTTTGCCGGGCGCGATCTCGACGTCGATGACGCCGTCTACGCCTCGGAGAACGCCACCGGTGACCGTAACCGGGCGATCGGCTATCTGTTGCGCACCAATGCCGTGGTCAAACACAATGTCACGTCGGTGCTGGAGGCCTATTTCCGGCAATGCGCGGTGCTGGTGACGGCGCGCGATATCGCCGTGATGGCGGCGACGCTGGCCAATCGCGGTGTCAATCCGGTGACCGGCGAACAGGTGGTGACGCCGTATGCGATTTCGCGGACGCTCTCGGTGATGACTTCCTCGGGCATGTACGACTATGCCGGCGAATGGATCTATCGCGTCGGCATTCCCGCCAAGAGCGGCGTCGGCGGCGGCATCCTGGCGGCGCTTCCCGCCCGGCTCGGGCTCGGCAGCTATTCGCCAAAACTCGACAAGCACGGCAACAGCGTGCGCGGCATCAAGGTCTGCGAGGCGCTGTCATCGCATTACACCCTGCACATGCTCAACCGCAGCGATGACGCGCGCAACAGCATAATCGCCGACTACAACATGGGCAAAAGCCCGTCGCGCCGCAGCCGCCGTCCGCGCGAGCAGGACATCCTCGCCGCCCATCACCAGGACGTGCTGGTGTTCGAACTGGTCGGTGCGATCTCGCTCTCCAGCGTCGACTACGTCTCGCGGCAGTTGGCGGCCAAGCCGCGTCCGCAGTTCGTGATTTTCGACCTGCGCCGGGTCGCCTCGATCACGCCGGCCGGCGCCCGGCTGTTCGCCGAGGAATTCCGCGAACTGGCGGCCTACCATGTCACCGTGATCCTGTCCGGCATCAAGCGGGCATCGCCGGAATGGAAGATGATCGCGGAATGGACCGAAGGTCTCGGCAATATCCGCAACTACTATCTGCTCGATGCCGCGATCGAATGGGCGGAGGATCAGGTGGTCTACCGCCACGGCGGCGCGATCGATTTTTTCGAGGCAACGGAATTATCCGAGCAGTCGCTGCTGGCGGGACTGACGGACGAGGAACTGACCGATCTCGCCTCGCTCGGTGAAATCAGGACCTATCAGGCCGGCGAAAAGATCATCGCCACCGGCGACGATGCCACCTCGCTGTTCTTTCTCAGGAGCGGCGTGGTCCATGTCACCCTGCCCGACGGTATTCGGCTGGCAACGCTGACGGCGGGAATGCCGTTCGGCGAGATGGCGCTCTTGGAACCGCGCCGCTCCGCCGACGTCGTCGCCGACATGGCAGCGACCGCTTACGAAATCCAGATCCGCGATTTCGAGCGTTTTCGAAAACAGCACCCGCGCGCCGGCGAACGAATCATGCGCAACCTGGCGCAATTGCTCGCCGACCGGCTGATCCTGGCCAACGCCAAGGTGAACCTGCTGACGTCGAGCTAGGCGCCCGCCTTGCCGCTCTTCTCAGCCGCACGGCGCAGCGCTTCGGCGAGCGCGCCGCCGGGTTGCTCCTGCCCCTTGCGCGGCGCCGAAGAAGTCATCGACGCCTTGGAGAAATCGCGGGCCCGGTCTGCCGCCGCCGGCTTGGCGCCCTTGCTGCCGATCTCGTCGTCCAGCCGCAAGGTCAGCGCGATGCGCTTGCGGGCGACCTCGATCTCCAGCACCTTGACCTTGACGATATCGCCCGGCTTCACCACCTCGCGCGGGTCCTTGATGAAGGTCGTTGACATTGCCGAGACATGCACCAGCCCGTCCTGATGCACGCCGATATCGACGAAGGCGCCGAACGCCGCCACGTTGGTCACCGTGCCTTCGAGGATCATGCCGCGCTTGAGGTCCTTGATTTCCTCGACGCCTTCCTTGAACACCGCCGCCTTGAAAGCCGGACGCGGATCGCGGCCGGGCTTTTCCAGCTCGCGCAGGATGTCGGTGACCGTCGGCAAGCCGAAGGTGTCGTCGACAAAGGTTTGCGGCTTCAACTGGCGCACGATCTCGGCGTTGCCGATCAGCGCCTTGATGTCGCTCTTGGTAGCGGCAAGAATCCGACGCACCACCGGATAGGCCTCCGGGTGCACGCCGGACGCATCGAGCGGGTCTTCGCCGTCGTTGATGCGCAGAAAGCCCGCGCACTGCTCGAACGCCTTCGGACCCAGCCGCGGCACTTCCTTCAGCGCCTTGCGCGACTTGAACGGCCCGTTGGCGTCGCGATGCTGCACGATGCTCTGCGCCAGGCCGAGACCAATGCCCGACACCCGCGCCAGCAGCGGCGCGGACGCCGTATTGGCATCGACACCGACCGCGTTGACGCAGTCTTCGACCACGGCATCGAGCGAGCGCGCCAGCTTGGTCTCACCGAGGTCGTGCTGATATTGCCCGACGCCGATCGCTTTCGGGTCGATCTTGACCAGTTCGGCCAGCGGGTCCTGCAGCCGTCGCGCGATCGACACCGCGCCGCGCAAGGTCACGTCGAGCTCAGGCAATTCCTCCGAAGCAAAGGCCGAGGCCGAATAGACCGACGCGCCGGCTTCCGACACCACGATCTTCGACATTTTCAGGTCGGGCAGCAGCTTGACCAGTTCGGTGGCGAGCTTGTCGGTCTCGCGCGACGCGGTGCCGTTGCCGATCGCGATCAGATCGACGCGATGGGCGACGGCGAGCTTGCCCAGGGTCGCCAGCGCCTCGTCCCAGCGCTTTTGCGGCTCGTGCGGGAAGATCGCCGTGGTGGCCACCACCTTGCCGGTCGCGTCCACGATCGCAACCTTGACGCCCGAGCGGAAACCGGGGTCGAGCCCCATGGTGACGCGCGCGCCGGCAGGCGCAGCCAACAGGAGGTCGCGCAAATTCGAGGCGAACACACGCACGCCTTCCATCTCGGCCGTGGTCCAGAGACGCATGCGTAGGTCGATGTTGAGATGCACCTGGATCTTGGTGCGCCAGGCCCAGCGCGCGGTATCCACCAGCCAGCGGTCGCCCGGCCGGCCCTGGTCGGTAATAGCAAAGCGCTGCATGATCTTCAGTTCATACGAACTCGGCGGGCTGGCGCCGGTCACCGGGGGTTGCGCATCCGGCAGGATCTGCAGTTCGAGGATTTCTTCCTTCTCGCCGCGGAACATCGCGAGAATGCGGTGCGACGGCATTTTGCTGAGCGACTGGTTGAAGTCGAAATAGTCCTTGAACTTCTCGCCCTCCAGCTTCTTGCCCTTGCGCACCCCTGAGGTCATGACGCCGGCGGTCCACATCTGCTCGCGCAGGCGCCCAATCAGGTCGGCGTCTTCGGCGAAACGTTCCACCAGGATGGCGCGCGCGCCTTCGAGCGCGGCGGCGACGTCGGCGACCTGCTTCTCGGCATCGACGAAACCGGCGGCGACAGCTTGCGGGTCGTTTTGCGGCTGCGTCAGCAGCATCTCGGACAACGGTTCGAGGCCGGCCTCCTTGGCGATCTCGGCCTTGGTGCGGCGTTTCGGCTTGAACGGCAAATAGATGTCTTCCAGCCGCCCCTTGCTGTCGGCGGCCATGATCGCGGCTTCCAGCGCGGCGTCGAGCTTGCCTTGTTCGCGGACCGAATTGAGGATCGCCACCCGGCGCTCCTCAAGTTCGCGCAAATAGGTCAGCCGCTCTTCCAGGGTACGCAATTGGGCGTCGTCCAGACCGCCGGTGATTTCCTTGCGGTAGCGCGCCACGAACGGGACCGTCGCGCCGCCATCGAGCAGTTCCACCGTCGCGTTGATCTGCTGCTCACGGACGCCAAGCTCTTCTGCGATCTGTCGATTGATATTTGCCACGCCAACTCTTTCCTGAACCATCGTTGCCGGTGAATCGCCCCGCCGCCGGACGCCGCTTATGGACTATCGCCGATTATTTCATCAAGGCTTCACGACAAACAAATTGATCTGTGGATGGCCATCAGGAGCAATTTAGCGCGCAATAACAGCGGGCTGCCATGACACCCTGAGATAAAGGTGGATCGATGGCACGGTAATGTGTAAACGGACGCTCCCTCCTGGAGCTCCCATGTCGATCTGCGGCCTTGATTTTGGAACGTCGAACACGACGCTCGGCACCATCGACGGCCGTGCGCCGGTCCTGGTCGCGCTGGAGGACGGCGAAACCGCGATTCCGAGCGCGATCTTCTACGAAGTGGACGGCGCCATCCTGATCGGCCGCCGGGCGGTGGAGGCCTATGTCGAGGGCGCCCCCGGCCGGCTGATGCGGAGCCTCAAATCGGTGCTCGGCACCTCGCTGATCGACGAAACCACCCGGCTCGGGCGCGAGCGGGTCAGCTTCCGCGATGTGATTGCCTACTACCTCGGTGCGGTCAAACGCCGCGCCGAACAGACGACGGGCCGCGAGCTGCGCGACGTCGTCCATGGCCGTCCCGTGCACTTCGTCGACAATGCACCGGACTCCGACCGCAAGGCGGAAGAGACCCTGCGGATCATCGCCCGCGGCATCGGCTTCGACCAGGTCACCTTCCAGTTCGAACCGATCGCAGCCGCACTGGAATACGAGCGGCAGATCGCCTCGGAAGAAGTGGCGCTGATCGCCGACATCGGCGGCGGCACGTCGGACTTTTCGATCGTGCGCCTCGGCCCGGAACGTCACGGTAAGGCGGACCGCGCCGCCGACATTCTCGCCAATGACGGCGTGCGCATCGGCGGTACCGACTTCGACCGTCAGCTCAGCCTCGGCGCCGTCATGCCGCTGTTCGGGTTCGGCAGCGCCATGAAGCGCGCCGGGCTCGACGTGCCCTCGAGCTATTTCCACGACCTCGCGACGTGGTCGAGCATCAACCGCATGTACGAGCCGCGCGTGATCGCCGATATCCGTCAGGTCCGTCACGAGGCTACCGAGCCTGAATTGCTCGACCGGCTGATCCGCGTGGTCCACGAGCAGCGCGGCCATACGCTGGCGATGGAAGTCGAGGAAGCCAAGATTGCGCTATCAGACAAACGCCAGGCGGATATCCCGCTGGAATGGGTCGCCCCCGGCCTCGGTGCGAGCATTGCCCGCCCCGATCTCGTCAACCACACCAAGCGACTGGCCGACCGCATCGCAGCCCGCATCAAGAACTGCCTCGCCCAGGCGCGCCTCAAGGCCAGCGATATCGACGCCGTGTTCCTGACCGGCGGCTCGGTCAAGCTCGCCCACGTCCGCAAGGCGATCACCAAGGCAGTGCCGTCGGCCCGCATTGTCGAGGGCGACATCTTTGGCGCGGTCGGAAAGGGATTGACGCTGGAAGCGCTGCGGCGCTACGGGCCGGGACGCTGAGACATCGATTTGGGGCGTGAACCCATAATTCAGAATAGTCGGCCGACGTCCGCTTTGATGCGCATTCCCGACTCAAGTCGGACATCGCCTGAGGTCCGCCAAGTGCCAAAGGACTAAACCGCTCGCGCGGTAGGGCCCTGCTGCGACCGGCACGACCAACACGATAGCGCGACGGGGCGTCCTGTCTTGAGATGAGGGGTTCGCAACCTCCATCAAGACAGGAGCATCCCTCATGACCGAT
>JBBRSX010000220.1:0-7949 GCA_038244925.1 Hyphomicrobiales bacterium
CAGGAACCTTCGGCATATTTGACGACGCCGCGTTCCAGCGACACGGGACGCAGCTCATCGGGCGCACGGCGGCTTGGCCGCATGGGGGAATCCTTTCGAAAAATCAGGCAAATCTCGGTTGCGGTGCTTGTAGGAGGGGGAGTGCACAGCGGCAAGGGTTTTTGCCCCTGTTTTGGAGGGAATGCGTGCTTGTCATTAGGCCCCCGGATGGACAGATTAGGGGGCCGGGAGAAGTCAAAATTGGCCCACCACGATCCGATCGGCCTGATCGCGCCGAATGCGGGGCTCGCCCAGCTCAACGAGCGCTCGCGCGACATTTTTCGTCAAATCGTCGAGAGTTATCTCGCGACCGGCGAACCCGTCGGCTCGCGCAACATCTCGCGCCTGATCGCGATGCCGCTGTCGCCGGCCTCGGTGCGCAATGTGATGTCCGACCTCGAGCAGCTCGGACTGATCTACGCGCCGCATACCTCGGCCGGACGCCTGCCCACCGAACTGGGTTTGCGGTTTTTTGTCGACGCGCTGATGCAGGTCGGCGACCTCACCGAGGCCGAGCGGTCGTCGATCCAGACCCAGCTTGCCGCCGTCGGCCGCGCGCAGTCGGTCGAGGCAGCCCTTGGCGAAGCCCTGACCCGGCTGTCCGGCCTGACCCGCGCCGCCGCTGTCGTCTTGACCGCCAAATCCAATTCGCGGCTGAAACACATCGAATTCGTCCGGCTCGAGCCGGAGCGCGCGCTGGTGGTGCTGGTCGGTGAAGACGGCCAGGTCGAAAACCGCGTGCTGGTGCTGCCGCCCGGCGTTCCCCCTTCGGCACTGACCGAAGCGACCAATTTCCTCAATTCGCGGATTCGCGGCCGAACGCTGGCCGAATCGCGGCTGGAGCTCGAAACCGCGCTGACGCAAAACCGCGTCGAACTGGATCAACTGACCCAGAAGGTGATCGCGGCCGGGATCGCGAGCTGGTCCGGCGGCGAAAGCGAAGACCGGCAGTTGATCGTGCGCGGCCACGCCAACCTCTTGGAAGACCTGCACGCGCTGGAAGATCTCGAACGGGTCAAGTCGCTGTTCGACGATCTCGAAACCAAGCGCGGCGTCATCGACCTCCTGGGCCGGGCCGAACGGGCCGAAGGGGTGCGGATTTTCATCGGATCGGAGAACAAGCTGTTCTCGCTGTCGGGTTCCTCGACCATCATCGCGCCCTATAGCGACGCCTCTGGCCGCATCGTCGGCGTTCTCGGCGTGATCGGGCCGACCCGGCTGAATTATGCCAGGGTAATCCCGACGGTGGATTACGCCGCCCGGATCGTCAGCCGGATGCTGGGCGGCTGATCGGGCGCCCAAAGCCAGTATGAACGCTTGATTTTCCCGGCCTAAAGCACGATATCCCCGGCAGCAAATCCCCATTTGACCCGACGCGTTTCTTGAGAAGGCAGCCTTATGACCGACCCGAACCGGCCGAACGACGACGCAGCGAAAGCGGCTCCGACCGGCGAGCCCGTGGTCTCGAAGCCCTACATCATGCCCGACGATCCCGAGGAAGGTTCGGTCGAGGCGCTGGCCAGGGAACTGGCGGAGGCGCGCGACAAGACGCTGCGCACGCTGGCGGAAATGGAAAACCTGCGCCAGCGCACCCGGCGCGAGGTCGCCGATTCCAAGACCTACGGCATCACCGGCTTCGCCCGTGACATCCTGGATATCGCCGACAACCTGCAGCGCGCACTCGACGCGCTTCCGGCCGAAGCAAGAGAAACCGCTGATGCCGGCATCAAGGCTTTCATGGAAGGCGTCGAACTGACCGAGCGTTCGCTGCTGAACACGCTGGAAAAGAACGGCGTCAAGAAGTTCGATCCGTCGGGCCAGAAGTTCGACCCGAATTTCCAGCAGGCGATGTACGAAGTGCCGGATGCGTCGGTGCCGTCAGGCACCGTGGTTCAGGTGGTGCAGGCCGGCTTCATGATCGGCGAGCGCGTGTTGCGTCCCGCATTGGTCGGCGTGTCCAAGGGCGGCGCGAAAGTCGCGCCGGCTGCCGAATAAAGCTGGCACCGTCCTTAGTGGCTGGTTGCACGCGGAGATTGATCGTTGCGGCAGCGAGGTGATAGCCGTAGGCCCGTGCGAACGACCGAAAAAAGCTACAGGCCGGAGATAGACGGACTGCGCGCCGTTGCGGTGGTAAGCGTGCTCCTATTTCACCTGGGCCTTCCGGCATTCTCGGGAGGCTATGCCGGCGTCGACGTGTTCTTTGTGATCAGCGGCTACTTGATCACCAAGAACATCCACAGGGAAATCGGCGCCGGAACGTTTACCTTCCGTAACTTTTATCTCGGACGGTTTCGCCGCCTCTTTCCGGCCCTGCTGACGACGATCGCCGTGACACTATTGGTGGGCGCGCTGTTGTTCGCGCCTACCCATTTGACCAAACTGGCGCAGTCCGCGGTGTGGTCGATCCTGCCGTTTTCCAATTACTATTTCTGGACGGAGGCCGGCTACTGGGATCTTGGATCGATCCTGAAGCCGCTGCTCCACATCTGGTCGCTTTCGGTTGAAGAGCAGTTTTATTTCGTCTGGCCGATGCTGGTATTTGCCTTCGTGCGGTGGCGGAGGTCCTTGCCCATCGTCATTCTCTTGATCCTGTTTATTGCCGGCAGCAATTGCGCCTCGATCTACTACGGCGTCGGCCGTCCGCTCGGATTCTATTGGACGACGTCACGGGCCTTTGAATTTTTGATCGGCGCCGCCTTAATCCCAGTCGAGCGCTACCGCGCTCCGCGCCCGGCACTCGAATTGCTCGCAGTCGCGGGGATATTTCTCATCGGATGGGCCGTTCTGACCTACGACAGCACGACGGCGTTTCCTTGGGATGGCGCTATCTATCCATGCATCGGCGCAGCCCTGCTGATCTACGTCGGTAGCAAGCCGGTCATTTCCGGCTTTTGGAATAATCGGCCGATGATCTGGATCGGCAAGTTTTCCTATTCGCTGTATCTGGTACATTGGCCAGTGATCGTCTTCTATGCCTACTGGCGCGGCGCCGCATTGAACGGTTACGAACAGGCAGGCGTTGCCGCCACGAGTATCGGCCTGGCGTTTCTGCTGCACCATTTTGTGGCGCAGCCGCTTCGATACGCCAGCGTGAGACTCTTGCCCATCGGTGCATTGACTGCGGCAACGCTGCTGATTTCCGGCCTTGCCTGGCACGGTCAGGGGTGGCGTTGGAGACATCCGGCTCCGATCGCAGAGGGCATGCTCCCCTGTGAAGGAGGCTTTGGCCTGTGTCCTGGTGCGGCCGGCGTCGCCCTGATCGGCGACAGCCATGCAAACCAAAGCGTGCTTATGATTGCCGGCATCTTGAAAAAGGCCGGACTGAGCGGCACGCTCTATCCTGCCGAAAACAATTGCGCCCTGATGCGCGACGCTTTTCCGGTCAAATCTCTCGCGAAAATCCCGACCGACAAATGTCGCGCCGCACAAAAGCTCTGGCGAGAGCGAATCATTTCGGAAAACCCAGCCGCCGTCATTCTTGCGAGCTTTTGGCTGCCCGGAATATCGGAAGACCATGAAATTCTGGAGGGGCGGCTGGTCGGGTCCGATACGGTCAGGATGCCGACGCTGACAGAGAGCCGCGCGCGTTTCGCTTCGCAAATGAAGGAAACAATTGATTGGCTGACTTCAGATGGACGAAAGGTCGTAATCCTCGGCACCTCTCCCTATGTCGAGATTCCTCCCTCGATTTGCTACGATAGACCGGAGATATTCAGCAGGCCGGACTGCTCAAGGAACGTCATGCTGGAAGTGGAGACGCAGGCTTTCGTAACGAATTTTTTTCGTACCGTCTCCGGCGGCCGTTCGAACGTTCAATACATCGATCTGACCGAGCTGCTCTGCAAGGACGGATACTGCCCGTTGGGAGAAAACGGAATATCGTTCTACCACGACAGCCACCATCTAAATTACTTCGGCGAGCGCTGGTTGATGGACCGCATGGGTGACAAGGTGACCGCGTTTTTGCGGTCCGGAATCGCCAAGCCTTTGTCTGGCTCTAACTCCACGCAATGAACATGAAGGGGGCGTCCTGCGGGATGCCCTTCCCATGAGAGAAGGACGGGACTTATTCGGAATTTTCACCGTTACCGGTCGGCTTCCGCTACGCCGCGATATCGCCCGACTGGATGCGCTTGACGCCGGCCTTGGCCATATCAGCCCAGGCTTTCGCCATCGAGCCCTGGGTGTCGATGCCGCGGCAGGCGTCTTCGACCACATAGGTTTCGAAGCCGGCCTTGCGCGCATCGAGCGCGGTCCATGCCACGCAGAAATCGGTCGCCAGCCCCGCCACGAACAGCCGCTTGACCTTGCGCGCCTTGAGATAGGCGGCAAGCCCGGTCGTGGTCTTGCCGTCGGCCTCGGTGAACGCCGAGTAGCTGTCGACATCCCTGTGAAATCCCTTGCGGATGACGAGCCCGGCCTGCGGGATCGAAAGATCTTTCGACAGCGATGCGCCATCGGTTCCCTGCACGCAGTGATCGGGCCACAATACCTGTTTGCCGTAGGCGAGGTCGACCGTCTCGAACGGCTTCTTGCCGGCATGCGACGATGCGAACGAGACATGGCCCGAGGTGTGCCAGTCCTGCGTCATCACCACATTGGCAAAGCTCTTGGCGATGCGGTTGATGACGGGCACGACCTGCTCGCCGTCCTTTACTGCAAGGCTGCCGCCGGGCAGGAAACAGTTTTGCACGTCGATCACCAGCAGCGCCGAGGCGTCGTCGGGCTTGATCGGTGCCGCATGAAGCGCGCTTGGGAAAAGGGTTGCCATCGCTGCCGTTGCAGCAACAGAGCCGAGCCCCGTGAGAACTTGTCTGCGATCGAACTTGCGGTCGAACATGGTGCCTCTCCCTGTCAGGGCAGGCACCAGCAAATCAGGTCGGCGCGAAAGCGTAAAGCGGCTTGATAGCGTTTTCGAGCGAAGTGGATGCCGGTTCGCGTCAAGAAAACGCGTCAGACAAAAAGTGGAGCCCGGTTCTGATCTAATCAGAACCGATAAGGCTCAAAACGGCGGTGCGCGATTGAATCTTTAGCACCGCGCGATTAGGAGCTCGCCCGACGCGGGATCAGCCGCGCGGCTGAATGCCGTCGCGTACGGCGCGGAAGCGCGGAAAGGCCTTGCTCCAGTCGTCGCGCGGCGAACTGCCGATGATACGCAGCGAGGTCTGGGCGCCGAACCGCAGCCATTGCACCACGGTGACCGGCGTATTGTCCTTGCCGCTGGTGGCGTCGATTCGGGTCTCGTAGCCGGGCTGGCCGTCGATGCGCACCGGCTCGGACATCGTGATCTTGGCGTCGCGCACGCCGGGAATCGTGGTTGCGATCTGCTGGGCAAAACGGCCGCGATCGTCGGGTTGTGCCGGTGCCGATCCGATCAGACCGATGATCAGGAAAGGCGCGACTTCGAAGCCGCTCTTTTCGTCGCCGTCGGCGAGAATGACGGCGGCGCCCGGCGCCAGCGTGCGGACGTTCTTGAAATTGCCGAGCTCGCTGATGTTGAACGGCATCATCCCCAACTGCTCGGGGACCGGAACCTGTTCGCGGATCACGGCGGACGCAAACATCTGGCGCACGGCTTCGTCGGTATAGATCTTCGAGGCGTTTTCCGGCACCTGCACGGCGACGTAACCGGAGAAGGTCGGGCCGGGCAGGATCATCGAATAGCGCCGCACATTGGTGGCGCCTTCCTTGGCGTTTTCCGCGGTGTAGTAGGCAAGGCCGGCCGCGGTCTCGATGCTCTCCGGCTTGACGCCGCCGGTGCCGCCGGGATTGGCCTTGAAGGCATTGGCGACCTCGCCATAGGCCTCGGCGGGCAGATCCGCCATCAGCACCTTAACGCCCTGATCCTCGGTCTCGAAGCCGATGAATGTCTTGGCCTTGACGAGGCCGACCAGCGGCACCAGTCCGACCCTGGCGCCCGGCGCGAAAACCGGGTCGGCGGCGAACGCGGAACAGGTGCCGGCAACAACGAGGGCAATCGCAGCGAGGTATCGAAATAGCTTCATGAAAGATCTACCGGGTTTGCATTGAGGCCGTTCAATGGTCGGCCGGTGCAGCGCGTGGGTTGGTTCAGAGGCCTTGATAAGGTCTGGAGGCCTCGGCTCAGTCGGCCCGCTTTTAGCGGTTTTGATGTCCGTGCAACAGGGTGGGGCGGCCGTTCGTTCCCCCGATCAGGGCCGGGATTGCCGGCCTTCTGGCGGTGTGTCTTTGCTCACCTGACATTTTCGAGGTATTTTCAGCGGGTGCGGAGCTCTCATCCCGGCCACGCCGCGGCCAAATTCCGCGCCGGCCGAGGGGCCTGCCCGGCTGCTATTTCGCGCGCGGGGACAAAGATTGCCGAACTATTAACGTGGCAAAAGCCTGTTTCTGAAACCGCATTGATCTGACGCAATCTCTCAAACATCAGTCTTTTCAGGCGTCAAGGTTGCGTTCAGTCCTTGCAGGCCCAACCCCCCCTCCTATATGAGGCTCACCACCGCAATATCGCGAGTATTTGATCGTTGGGGGTTCGGTTAGGAGCGCCGCTCAGGGCCCAGCCAACCTGCCGCAAAAAGAAGGAATGAGGACACCATGGGAAAGGTCATTGGGATCGATCTCGGCACCACGAATTCGTGCGTCGCCGTAATGGATGGCAAGACAGCGAAAGTCATCGAGAACGCCGAGGGCATGCGCACGACGCCGTCGATCGTCGCTTTCAGCGATGATGGCGAGCGCCTCGTCGGCCAGCCCGCCAAGCGCCAGGCCGTGACCAATCCCGAGCGGACCTTCTTCGCGGTCAAGCGCCTCGTCGGCCGCCGCTATGACGACCCGATGGTCGAGAAGGACAAGAAGCTCGTCCCCTACAAGATCGTCAAGGCATCGAACGGCGACGCCTGGGTCGAAGCCGACGCCAAAACCTATTCGCCTTCGCAGGTCTCCGCTTTCATTCTGCAAAAGATGAAAGAGACCGCGGAAGCCCATCTCGGCCAGAAGGTCGAGCAGGCCGTGATCACGGTTCCCGCCTACTTCAACGACGCCCAGCGCCAGGCCACCAAGGACGCCGGCAAGATCGCCGGCCTCGAAGTGCTGCGCATCATCAACGAGCCGACCGCTGCGGCTCTGGCTTATGGCCTCGACAAGACCAAGACCGGCACCATCGCGGTGTACGATCTCGGCGGCGGCACCTTCGACGTCTCGGTTCTGGAAATCGGCGACGGCGTGTTCGAGGTGAAGTCCACCAACGGCGACACGTTCCTTGGCGGTGAAGACTTCGACATGCGTCTCGTCAGCTATCTGGCCGATGAGTTCCAGAAGGAGCAGGGCATCAACCTGCGCAACGACAAGCTGGCTTTGCAGCGCCTGAAAGAGGCCGCTGAAAAGGCCAAGATCGAACTGTCCTCGACCACGCAGACCGAAATCAACCTGCCGTTCATCACGGCCGACCAGACCGGTCCGAAGCATCTGACGATGAAGCTGACCCGCTCGAAGTTCGAGGCGCTGGTCGACGATCTTGTGCAGAAGACCATCGAACCCTGCCGCAAGGCGCTGAAGGATGCTGGCCTCACCGCCGCTGAAATCGGCGAAGTGGTGCTGGTCGGCGGCATGACCCGCATGCCGAAGGTCCAGGAAGTAGTGAAGCAGTTGTTCGGCAAAGAGCCGCACAAGGGCGTCAATCCGGATGAAGTCGTCGCCATTGGTGCGGCGATCCAGGCCGGCGTGCTGCAGGGCGACGTGAAGGACGTGCTGCTGCTCGACGGTACCCCGCTCTCGCTCGGCATCGAAACGCTGGGCGGCGTGTTCACCCGCATCATCGATCGCTACACCACGATCCCGACCAAGAAGAGCCAGGTGTTCTCGACCGCAGAGGACAAACAGAACGCCGACACCATCCGCGACTTCCAGGGCGCGCGTGAAATGGCGGACCACAACAA
>JBBRSX010000221.1:0-7903 GCA_038244925.1 Hyphomicrobiales bacterium
GAGCCGGTGTATTGACGGCCGACGCCGCAGGAGGCCTTGCCCTGCTTGAGGAATCCGGTCTCGTCGATGACCAGCACCGCATCGTCGGCGGCGAGCGTCTCCACCACATAATCACGCACGATGTCGCGAAGTGCATCCGCATCCCACCGGCCACGGCCGAGGATAGCCTGCTGCCGCCACGGTCCCGGATCACCGGCCGCCTCGGCCCGCATCCACCCGGTCTTGCGTCGCTCGTCACCCAATAAGCCGTCAAGGAAAGCACCAGCAGAGGCTGCCACACGCTCCTGCGTGAATAATCCCCGCATCCGCGCTTTCACGTCCCTCAGCGAAGACGCCCAAAGCTCCAGCGTCGTCTCGATCGATGCACCCGTCATCCACGGTCTCCCACCATGGAGACCTATTGATTCAGAGTTTCATATAAAGCGCAACTGTAATGCTAGTTCTCCTTGTTGACAGGATTTACGGGACTTGTGGTGAACAACGCCGCCTGCCGCGGTGTCGAAACTCATGCCGAGCATTCCATCTGGACGACCAGCTTCGTGTTTTTATGACTGGACGAAGAATTGATTGGGCGACACGGCTTGGGATGGCTTCTCCCTTCACCGGAAAGGTCAGTCTTCATCTTTGCCAGCCCTCGTCGGACGCGGCTCTTGACAGTACCGAGGGGCGCGCCTTCGCGCGTCGCTAGCTCAGAATATTGCAGACCCTCGAGGTATACGGCGCGGATTGCGGCTTGCTGATCAGGTGCCAACGCTGCGAGGCAGCGATGGACCAAGGTGCCTTGCTCTGCGGAAAGCAGGATGGTCTCAGCATCCGGCGACCCATCAACTAAATCTCGTCCATCACCGATAGCTTCGAACTGCCACGCGGTGCGGGCACGACGCCAGTCGATCGCTCGGTTACGGGCGATTGTCGCGAGCCAGCTGATGGCACTTCCCAGCGCGGGGTCCCACGCACCAGCCCGCTTCCAGACTATAAGATATACCTCGGCCAGAACGTCCTCGGCCGCCGATCGATCGCTGCAAATCCGCAGGCACACCCCGAAAAGCTTGTTGCAGGTCAGTGCGTATAGGAGACGAAACGCCTCGCGATCATCGTTACCTGTGTCCATAAGCGCTTGGGCAAGGCATACTCGAGCTTCATCTCGTTTATGCCCATACTGCAAATTATTCGCGCTTCGAGCGGATGATACCGCTGCCATCATCGTTTCCTTCCAGAGCCAATGTAGATTCGACGCTGCGAATTAAGGCTCAATTTTCGTTACTCACCGGTTCGGAACGACAACTTTAAATAATCCACATAGCGGGCAGCAATCTTGATTGTTATCAAGACGGGCCAGTTACTTGCTGAGGCTGAGATTTTGGGACTTCAACATTCTGCCAACGCCGGAGGTTAATTAGCTGGTAGTCAGCCGCCCGTTGGTCCCGTCGGGAAAGAAGCCGCCCTGCCGAACGCCCTGCTGCGGCGTGCCATAGACAATGTTGTGAACGTGCTGCGGCGTGCGGCCGAAGGCGATGCTGTTTTCGTTGGCGGGCACGATATTGGCGCGGCCGTCGATGGTCAGTCCCTGATCATGCTGTTCCGGACCGTCGAGCGTGTCGCGCAAGTTCGAGATCGAATTGGCCGCCGCGATCCCCGTTCCACCGATCTTGTACAGCACCGAGCGGATGACGCCCGCGTGATAGGCCTCCGCTGCGAGTATCCCGGCCGCCGAGGTCAGGATGCCCTGGTCGTGGATTAGTGCCGCGGCGCCCTTGTAGGCGGTCACCCCGACATCCTCGAACAGATAGGCGCCGATATAGAAATTTGTCTCGTTGGCGAATGGATCGAAGGAGCCAATACCAGCCGCTTGGGCGACGGCCTGGAACCCCGCATCGAGATCGATCGTCGGTCGCTGAATGGCTCGGCTGCCCATCGTCGTGCGGAGGAAGTTGACGTGCGCCAACTCGTTGCGCGCGATATCCTCGACGAACGCTTTGCGCACGGGACTGGTGAAACTGACCTGACGACCACCGCGCACGGTGCCACCGAGGTTGGTCCCGGTCGCTTGGTCGAGCGTCTGCCCGGTGACGCCGCGAAGATAATATTCAGCCTCGAGATATTCGAGATTGAGCGCGAAATTCAATATGTCGAAGTCGCTTAAGCTTCCACCGCGCGCCGCAGCTGGAGCGGTGCCGAGCGTCGTTGCCGTACCTGCCAGCACCGTGAACAGAGCGCGGCGGGTCGATACGCTCGGTCCTTCGCCACGCGCTTCGGCGGGGTCCATACTGTCGTTCAACGGCTTATAGCTGAGCGTGATGGGGTCATGCTGGTTCATGCGAGCCTCCCGGCTTCGGGTGTGTCGTACATCGAGTGGCGGACAATTCCGTTGACGCCTTCGGGGAAGAAGCCTCCGTGTTTCACATCCTCGCCGGGGGTGAGGTAGGCGATGTTGAGCACTTGCTGGACGGTGCGCGGATAGGCGCGACCGTATCCATCGGTCGGCGAGATAACGATCCGGCCATTGTCGCTGAGCGGCACCTCGTTCTGGGTCGGCCCGTCCAATTTGTCGCGGGCGGCGGAGATCGCGTTTGCCTTCTGGATCGTGCCCTCGCCCATTTCGGCGAGCTGGGCGCGGATGAGGCCACCGTGATAGGCCTCGACCGCGAGGATTCCCGCGGCTGCTTCTAGAGAAAGCCCGCCGGCCACGCGCTTGGCCGCGCCAGCATAGGCGGTAACGCCGACATCCTCGAAGATGAAGGCACCAAGTAGGAAGCTCTCTTCGTCGGCGAACGGATCAAAATTGTCGCCGAGTCCAGCTGCTGCGCCGGCGGCGCGGAACGAGCCTTCGAGGTCAATGGCGGGACGGGAGAGTTCGATCAGTGGCGAGGCCTTGATCGTCTGGCGGAGAAATCGGACGTGGTTGCGCTCATCCTCGGCGATCTCGGCCATGAACTCGCGAATATAGGGGGTGCGAAAATTGACCGCGCGGCCACCGGTGACGCCTCGGGGTTTGGGCCCTAGCAGGTCGCTGCTCAGCCCCTGGCCGGAGACACCGCGGGCATAATATTCAGCCTCAAGATATTCGAGATTGAGGGCAAAGTTGAAAACCACCGGATCGGCGATCTGACTTGGCGTCAACGCCAGTCCAAGACCTTGAGGAATAAGGCGCGCGCAACCGGCAGATCCCATCGCGCCAACACCCACGAGAGTCGCTGACATGGCACGCATCAAATGACGCCGACTAAGTAATCCGATTGCTGGAAGCATGGTTCCTCCTTGGCGAAACCGTTATTCGGAACGCCCCTTCATTTACTCTTCTCGATGCCTACCAACATGTGCTCGAGTAAAGCGTTCCGTTCTCGCGTGGACGACTATCCACGTTATTGGTTCAACATTAAATTAATTAAACGATGCGGCGGCTTTCCCGCCGAACAGGTACCTTATCGGCTACGGCGGACGTTCACGCGGGAAGAATATCCTTCGGAGACATGAATATGCCGCCACCTCCAGCGGTCGCAATCAACCCGGCGGCAGACGTTCTAATACAGCACCCGGTTGCCCGGCGATCTCTCGGAGAAAGCCATCGTTCGATTGCTGTTCCTAGCGGTGGCAGTTTCTGGCGCAAGCTCGCCGCTTTTGCCGGACCTGGTTACCTGATCGCGGTCGGCTACATGGATCCGGGCAATTGGGCGACCGATCTCGCCGGCGGATCGGCCTATGGTTATTCGCTGCTGTCGGTCATCCTGTTTGCCAGCCTCCTCGCGATGGTACTTCAGGCACTTTCGGCGAAACTCGGCATCGCCACCGGGCTCGATCTCGCCCAGGCCTGCCGCGAAACCTATTCGCCGCGCACCAATTTCATGCTGTGGGTGCTGTGCGAGTTGGCGATTGTCGCCTGCGACCTCGCCGAAGTGCTCGGCACCGCGATCGCGCTCAAGCTGTTATTCGGTTTTCCGCTCGCCGGTGGGGTGGTCCTCACGGGCTTCGACGTCTTTCTCATCCTGGCGCTCCAGAACAGGGGATTTCGCAAGCTCGAGGCCTTCATCATCGCATTGTTGGTCGTCATCGGCGGATGCTTCGCCTGGGAGCTGGCGATTTCCCAACCGGCATGGGGCGCGGTCGCGCACGGCCTCGTCCCGACCACCCAGCTGCTGACCGATCCGAAGATGCTTTACATTGCGATCGGCATCGTCGGAGCTACGGTCATGCCGCACAATCTCTATCTCCATTCGTCGATCGTCCAGACACGGCGATTCTTGCGGACCGAAGCGGGCAAGCGTGAGGCGGTCAAGCTTGCGACAATCGACAGCTCGATTGCGCTGACCCTCGCACTCTTCGTCAATGCTGCAATACTCATCCTCGCCGCCTCGACCTTCCATGTCGCCGGGCGGAATGATATCGCCGATCTCGCCAGCGCCTACCACCTGCTCTCGCCGATGCTTGGGGCGAGTGTCGCGAGCGTGCTGTTCGCCGCCGCGCTGCTCGCCGCGGGTCAGAATTCGACAATCACCGGCACACTGGCGGGACAGATCGTCGCCGAGGGGTTTCTAGATCTTAAGATGCCGCCGTGGATCCGCCGGACTGTGACCCGGGCCCTGGCCATTATTCCTGCTGTCATAGTGGTGATTGCCGCCGGTGATGCGGGGGCAACCAAGCTGCTCATCGCCAGCCAGGTCGTCCTTAGCCTGCAGCTGCCGTTTGCCGTCGTCCCGCTGGTCCGTATGACGAGCGATCGGACCAAGATGGGCACGCTCGTCAATTCGCGGGGCATGTCGCGGGCGGCATGGGCGATCGCGGGAACACTCATCTTCTTGAACCTCGCCCTGCTCGCCAGTTTCGTTCTTTGAACGGCCCAGATTGCCGGCTCGTCCAGACTTCAATAGCCAGCTAAAGTTAGACGGGAGACCCACATGGCAATGATCGATCGTTTCGTTTCAGATCTTGTCAAGCGAGGACAACTGACCCTCATCACACCTGAAGGCACCCCAAGGCACTTTGGCAAGGTTGACGCCTCGCCGAATTTGACGGTCCGGTTCACCGACCGCAAGGTCGGATTCGAAATCGCACGCAATCCCCCCCTGGGATTTGGCGAGGCCTATATGGATGGTCGCGTGCTGATCGAGGGAGGAAGTGTTCTCGATTTGCTCGAACTGACCGTCGGCTCGACGCAGTGGGAAGGCCGCAAGGACGGTCGAACTCTATTTTCGCTCGAAACGATTGGCGACATGCTTGCTAGGTTTCGCCGCAATCCCGCCGACAAGTCAAAGCAGAATGTCGCACATCACTATGATCTCAGCGATGACCTCTACGACCTCTTCCTCGACAGCGACCGACAGTACAGCTGTGCCTATTATACCGATCCCGACAACAGCCTCGAACATGCGCAATCTCAGAAAAAGGCGCATATCGTCGCCAAACTCGACCTCAAACCTGGCCAGCAGGTCCTCGACATCGGCTGCGGCTGGGGCGGGATGGCGATCTATCTGAACAAGGTAGCCGGGGTCGAAGTGACGGGGATCACCTGTCGGAAGAGCAGCTGAAGGTCGCCCGACAGCGCGCAAATGACGCCGGAGTAGCCGACAAGGTCCGTTTCAAACTGATCGACTATCGCAGCCTGACGGGATCGTTCGACCGGATCGTTTCGGTCGGCATGTTCGAGCATGTCGGCCTGGCGCACTACGACGCGTTCTTCGCGACGTGCAAAACTCTGTTGAAGCCCGACGGCGTGATGCTCCTTCACACGATCGGGCAGTTCGGAATAGCGGGCTCGCCCGATCCCTTCACCGACAAGTGGATCTTTCCGGGCTATCACTTGCCGTCTCTATCGCAGATAGTCGCGTCGAGCGAGAAGGTGCGGCTGATCGCGAGCGATGTCGAGACGCTTCGCCTTCATTATGCCTACACCCTTCGCGAATGGCTCCGCCGGTGCGAAGCAGCGCGCGACAAGATCGTCGCCCTGTACGACGAACGCTTCTTCCGCATGTGGGAATTCTATCTCGCGGGCGGGATCGTCATGTTCGAGAGCGGCGCCGGTTGCAATTTCCAGATCCAATACGTCCGTAATCGTCATTCCTTGCCGATCATGCGTGACTACATCGCGGCCGCCGAGGCCGCTCTCTTGGCGGCAGACCACCATCGTTAAAGGTCATCATGCCCTGTGATCATTATCGTCGTTAAGTCGAGGTGGCGCCAAATCGGACACGGTCGGTCTCGAAGCTGGCCTCGATCCGCGAAAGTAGATTGAGCGATTCCTGCATCCGCCCGCGCGATTCGCCAGTGACAGTCGCGACCTCGACTTTTACTTCTGCGGCAGCCTGCACTGCCATGATCGCGGAGCGGTCGTCTAGGACGCCGGACTCGACGAGCATATGCAAGGTGCTTTCCGCTAATAGCAGCGCTGCTTGTCCGTGCGCGTCAGGTTCTTCCAACAACGGAATCGGCGCGATGCCGTCGGTATCTTGAGTTGTCCGGTTCATGGGTCCGCCTTGGATGGTCAGGCGGGAGCGCGGTAGCTCTCTGCCGTCGGCGCCTGAAATGGGTTGCCAACGATGCAGCAACAATAGCTCGCATCGAGCGTTCCGATCACAACCTTAGTCAAGATGGCCCCGCTAAGGGGGTCCCTTTTGCACGCCGATCCACACCCTCATGTCGGAGACCGCGGTGTTGAATGCGTTCGTTCAGAAACTTGGCGGCTATGTATCGCTGACCGATGAAGACGTGCGCCTTCTGACGGCTGCCTGTGCGACGCAGCGCGATGTCCCCGCTCTCCACGATCTCATTCGCGAAGGCGACAAGCCGGTCTCGGTCTTCGTCATGCTCGAAGGGTGGGCTTGCCGTTACAAGCTCTTACCCGAAGGGGGCCGCCAGATTACGGCGTTCCTGATGCCTGGTGATTTTTGCGACATGCACGGCGCTGTGCTCGATGAGATGGATCACAGCATCGCCACCCTCACCCCCTCTCGCGTGGCAATGATCCCACGAGCGAAGATGGAGGAACTCATCGAGACACGGCCCCCGATCACCCGAGCGTTCTGGCGAACTCAACTCGTGGATGAAGGAGTGCTTCGGGCGTGGATCGTCAGCATGGGCCGCCGAAGCAGCCTAGCGCGGGTGGCGCACCTCATGTGCGAACTATGCGTGCGCGCCAGGGCCATCGGCTCTGCTGACGAGAGGCATTGTAACCTGCCGATCAGCCAGATCGTTCTTGCTGACGCGCTCGGCTTGACCCCCGTCCATGTCAATCGCGTGCTTCGTAAATTGCGGCTGCTCGACGTGATGGAAAAGCACGCCCGAATGCTCGTAATCGTCGATATCGTGCAACTGGGCATTATTGCGGGCTTCGACGAGAACTACCTTCACCGCCGGTTGCAGATCGCCGCTTAAAACTGGCACGGGCGCATAGCCGGGCCAATCTGAAGTGCCGGATCCTGCACAACAAGACCAGAAACCGGCTTAGGTCATGTAAGTCCAGCGACGTGGCCAGAGAGTTAAGGCGTCTTGATCGTTATCAAGATCGCCACCTTGGTTTCGTGCACTGTCCTTCCAAGTGGCCTGATGGACGAGGCGGACGGAATAGCGAATCACGTTAGTCCGATGCTAGCGTCGGAGAGATTTGATGATTGATGCCCTGCCATCGCCAGATTGCTTTATCGAGTCACGTTTCCTGCCACCTCATAGCGATTTGCCGGATTTACCGATCGACCTTTCCTTGCCGTCCCGCGCGATCCTCCTTCCATCTGCTGCTCCAAGAACCTCCGCAGACCAGGCGGGACGAAGTTTGCAGCTCCATCAGCAGCGCTCCGAGCGCGGCAACCTGGAGCGACTTATCCGATCATTTAAGGAAGATCCGCCTGGTGTTATCGAACAGGCAGCGATCCTTGGCTTATGGCGAAGTGCGCGGCACGTCCCGTCCAACACCGTA
>JBBRSX010000222.1:0-7808 GCA_038244925.1 Hyphomicrobiales bacterium
CATGTCGAGATATTTGCCCATGAACTTGCCCGCCGCGTGCGGCTGAACTCCGTGGGATTTCAGAAAATAGGCAGCGACCAATGGCGTGATCATCCGCGCGACGAGCAAGCTCATCAGCACCGAGATGACGACGGTGTAGCCGAAGCTCTTGAAGAACTGGCCCGAAATGCCCGGCATCAGCGCGACGGGAAGGAACACCGCAACGATCGACATCGTGGTCGCGACCACCGCCAGCCCAATCTCGTCGGCGGCGTCCATCGATGCCTGATAGGCGGTCTTGCCCATCCGCATATGCCTGACGATATTCTCGATCTCGACGATCGCGTCATCGACCAGCACACCGGCGACCAGGCTGAGCGCGAGCAGCGACAGTCCATTGAGCGTGATGCCCATCAAATTCATGAACCAGAATGCCGGGATCGCCGATAGCGGAATGGCGATCGCGGAGATTACCGTGGCCCGGAAATCGCGCAGGAACAGCAGCACGACGAGTACCGCGAGGACCGCGCCTTCGACCAGCCCCTCCATCGCCGATTTATATTGCGACTTGGTGTAATCGACCTGGTTCTGGATTTCGACAAAGCGGATCCGCGGATCGTCCTTCTCGATCTTGCGCAATTCTTTCCAGGCGTCATCGTAGGCCGTGACTTCGGACGCGCCTTTCGATCGGCTGACGTTGAAGCTGATGACTTGGCGCCCGTTCATCTTGGCGATGTTGCGCTGCTCGGAATAGGCGTCCTTGACCTCGCCCAAGTCGGCCAGCCGGACGGTTCGACCGCCCGGAACAATGATTTGTGTTTGCGACAAGTCATAGGCCGTCTTGGCATTGCCCAGGACTCGCACCGATTGTTCGGATCCGGCGATTTCGGCGCGGCCGCCGGTGGCATTGAGATTGGTCTGGCGAAGCTGGGCGTTGACCTGCGCGGCGGTAATTCCCTGCGCCTGGAGCGCCGCAGGATCGAGGATCACGCGAATGTTGCGATCGACCCCGCCTTCACGAGCGACCGAGGCAACTCCGCTAACCCCGAGCAGGCGGCGCGAGACATTATTGTCGACGTACCAGCTTAGCTGCTCAAGGCTCATGTCGGTGGTTTCGGCGGCGACGAAAATGATCGGCTCGCCCGCAATGTCGAGGCGGGAGATTTGCGGCTCAAGGATTCCGTCGGGCAGATCGCTGCGGATCTGGGTGATCGCGTCGCGTAAATCGTTGATTGCACGGTCAGTCGAAGTGCCGATGACAAACTGGACGGTGGTTTGGCTGCTGCCTTCGCGGACGATGCTGTTGATCTCGTCGACGCCATTGATCGACCGCGCTGCCGCTTCGACCTTCTGAGTGATCTGGTTTTCCATCTCGGTCGGCGCCGCGCCAGGCTGCGAGATGTTGATTTCGGCCGCCGGGAAATCGATGTCCGGGTTGTTGTTGACGCTCATTCCCGAGAAGGCGAGCAAGCCGGCCAGCATTAGTCCGATGAACAGGACAATCGGCGGGACCGGATTCTTGATGCACCACGACGAGATGTTACGGAAATTCATGACGTCTGTTTTCCTGCCCCGCGAAGGGGTGAGTTAGCGAGCGGCCTGGCGGCGCGGAGCGATTTTCTGTCCCGGATTGAGGAACGGACCGGCTGACAACACGACTGCCTCCTGGCCCGACAAGCCCTCGGCGATGGTCACCCCGGCGTCGCTGACTTCGCCGATCTTGACCGCGCGGCGCTCGACCATGTTCTTCGAATTGACGATGTAAACGTAATTGCCCTTTTCGTCGGCCAGCACCGCGCTTTGCGGGAGCAGGGGAGCGGAGGTCGAACCCGATGCGATCTTGGCCTCGGCGAAGCCGCCCGGGCGGATCGCCGGGTCGTAAGGGATTGCGATCCGGACCTCGCCGACGCGGGACTGCGGGTTGATCACCGGTGAAATCTGCCACACCGAGCCGGCGAAGCTTCGGTCGCTTCCGAGTGGGGTGACGCTCGCCGCCTGGCCATTATGGATGAAGCCCAGGTCCTGCTGCGACAATTCGGCGCGCATTTCCATCTCGCCGCCCTTGGCCAGCCGGAACAGGCCACCGGCGCCGCCGCTTACAATCTGTCCGACCTCGATGCTCCGCGACAGGATCAGGCCGGATGTCGGTGCGCGTATGTCGAGCCGTCCGATCTGCGCCTTGGCTCCACCATATTGTGCCTGAGCCACCCGCACCCGGGCGGCGGCAGCGTCCCTCGCGCCGCGCTTGCGGTCGAGGTCGGCCTTGGAGACGAAGCCGCGGCTGACCAAGGATGCGCTGCGATCATATTCGTTCTGGGCGAGCGCCGCGTCGGCGCGGGTGGCCTGGATCTGCGCGGCCAGCTGATTGGCGGTCTGGGTCTGGACCGATCGATCGATCGAGGCGAGCACCTGGCCCTGGCGGACCCAGCTGCCAGCATCGACATAGACCGCGCGAACCATCCCGCCTTCGCCCGCGACTCCGACCGGCTGGTCGCGCCGAGCGGCCAGCGCGCCCGAGGCGGAAACGGTGCGCGCAACGTCGCTTCGGCCGGGGACAACCACCGTGACCGACGGAATCTGGCCGCCACGCTTGCCCGATTCGCCAGCGGCATTGCCCTGGCCGGCAGGCGGAGCCTTGCTGCGGAACATCGTGAAAGCGAGAATCATTGCCAGCGCAACCAGCACCGCGCCGATGATGATCCAGCGCCGCCGGCTGGGCCGGTCGACGACGATCAACCTATCCGATGCTTGAAAGCTCGTTTCCCGGTTCATGCCTGTCATTCTTTCGCCTTGTTCGCGCTAACGAAGCTGATCACTGGACAACTGTATTACGCGAATAACTCACTCTCTGCAACAGGAACCGTGAAGCGAAGCCAGGCCAACCGCTTTTCGACCAACGGTGGCACTTGCTCCGCCAAGCGACGTTGATGTTGACTGTGGCCCGCCACGCGGACAGCATGCGGGTCGTTTAAAAGGGAGGCGAATGTGGGTGGTTATCTCGAATCGCATGGCTGGATCGCGTGGATCATCATTGGCGGGATCGCCGGGGCGATCGCCAAGTTGGTGATGCCCGGGAAAGACCCCGGCGGCTGCATCGTCACCGTATTGCTCGGCATCGCCGGCGCGGTGCTTGCGGGCTTCATCGGTCAGGCGCTCGGGCTGACCAGCACGTCGAACGGCGCGGGTTTCATCGGCGCGATCATCGGCGCGTTCATCATCCTGTTCGTCTACCGACTGATCCTTCGCCGCCGTTAGGGCGTGGAGCGATCATTCAGCCAACATCCATCGCCGGGCGGCCAGGCTAGCCCGGCGATTCTGTACGTATGGGAGAAACTATGTCTAAGATGCTCATTCTCAATCTGGCCGCGGCAGCAGCGGCGATGACCACTCCCGCCGCGCTTCCGGCGCAGGGGACCGCGGTCGTCCAGCCCATCGCCGGGACCAGGCTCGACATCAGCGCCACCGGGACCGTCAGCCGGGTGCCCGACCTGGCGATTATCTCCGCCGGCGTGGTCACCAAGTCGGTCACTGCAACCGGGGCCATCGCCGACAATGCGGCGCGGATGGAGCGGGTTCGCGCGGCGCTGAAGCGCGCCGGGATCGCCGACAAGGACATTCAGACCAGCTCGATCAGCCTCAACCCCGATTATCGCTACGAGAATAATCAGGCACCGGTGCTGACCGGCTACCAGGCGTCGAATAACGTCTCGGTCAAGTTCCGCGACATCCGCAATTCGGGCAAGATCCTCGATGCGCTGGTGGCCGAGGGCGCCAACCAGATCAATGGGCCGAGCCTGACGATCGACAAACCCGAAACGGCCTATGACGAAGCAAGGGTCAAGGCGATTGCCGCTGGCCGTGCGCGGGCCGAACTCTACGCCAGGGCACTCGGGATGCGGGTGATGCGGCTGGTGTCGGTCAGTGAGGGCGGCGGTAATTACCCTCGACCGCCGATGCCGATGGCGGTGATGGCCAAGGCCGAGCGCGGCGCGGACACGAGCATCGATCCGGGAAGCCAGGATCTTGAGGTCACGCTGGCGATGAGCTTCGACCTCCAATAAAAAAGGGCCGCGCGGACATGGCGTCCGCGCGGCCCTCTTTCTTTAGCTCGTAGCCGCTTAGCGGACCGAACCGCGACGGATCAGGTTGACGATCCCGAGCAGGATGATCGCGCCGACCAGCGACACCAGGATATTGGTGATGTCGAGCGGGTTGCTGGTGTTGATATTGCCCTTGCTGATAATCATGCTGGCAATGAATGCGCCGACAATGCCGACGACGATGTTGAGTAAGATACCCTGTTGGCCATCTGTGCGCATCACTAGGCTGGCGAGCCAGCCAACGATACCACCGATGACGATCCAAATGATGAAACCCATGAGCGTTTCCCTCCTGTTCGTGGCCGCTTTGCGCGGGCCTTCCGGCATCAAGACGCGTGATGCAGGTGTCTTGTTCCGTATAAACAACCGCCTGTCCAGCCGGGGACGTAACGAAAAGGCCGCGGACATTGCCCGCGGCCTCATCAATTTCGCTTGGTTCGGAGCGGCTCAGTAGCGCTGCTGGCGCTCATATTGCTCGCGGTAATGCTTGATCCGGGTGACCCGAAGCCCAGGCATTCCCGAGCGATCGACCGCGCGCTGCCAGCTGGTGAATTCCTCGAGGCTCAAAGTGTAGCGGGCGCAGGCCTCGTCGACGGACAACAGACCACCGGCGACCGCGGCAACGACCTCGGCCTTGCGGCGAACCACCCAGCGCGTCGTGCCGGCAGCGGGCAGCGAGCCGAGGGTCAACGGCTCGCCGAGCGGTCCGATCACCTGTGCTGGCCGAATTTTCTGATTCTCGAGCATGCTGTTCCTCAACTAAACTTCGTGACTGTCGATGACCCTGATTAACGCGAGCCATTGAAGATATTCTGAAACCTGCTGGTAAACCGAACCGTCATCATTCCTTGCCGTCGGTTAACCATGCTGCACTTCCCACCGTTGCAAACGCACCCCCCAGCCGCGCCGCCGCATCGCGCCATCCGTCTTGGCCAGAGAGGCAATCGGCGATCGTCTCGCTGCGGTTGCCGGTACGGGCAACGAGCGGCTGGCGGAGCGCGTCGAGCAACTCGCGGACGTCGACCGACGCCTCACCTGCTGCTTCGAACTCGCCCTCATGCCTGGCCAAACCCATGTCCCACTATTTTCTACCTTTGGTTTAGCCTCTCTATGCGGACAGGGTGAATTTCGGGTAAAGACGCCGCCATGCCCGCCACATTCGACCTCGATCGCCCCGCCGGCGACAGCCGAATCGTCGTCGCCATGTCTGGCGGGGTCGATTCGTCGGTGGTCGCCGCGATGGCCGCGCGGAGCGGGGCCGAGGTGATCGGCGTCACGCTCCAGCTGTACGACTATGGCGAAGCGGTCAAGCGCAGCGGATCGTGCTGTGCGGGGCAGGATATCTATGACGCCAAGACTGTCTGCGACCGGCTCGGGGTCGCGCATTATGTGCTCGATTACGAAAGCCGCTTCCGGACCGGCGTAATCGACAAGTTCGCCGACGCATATGCTGCGGGGCGGACCCCGGTGCCTTGCTCGTTGTGCAACCAGGGGGTGAAGTTCGTCGATCTGGTCGCTTTCGCCCGCGAGCTTGGCGCCGACTGCCTCGCCACCGGCCATTATGTCCGCCGCGTGGTCGGCGAAGATGGCAAGCCGCAGCTATGGAAGGGTCGCGACCCGGCGCGCGACCAGAGCTATTTCCTTTACGCCACGACCCCCGACCAGCTCGATTATCTCCGCTTTCCGCTCGGCGATCTGCCGAAGAGCGAGGTGCGGCGGCTGGCCGAAGCCGAAGGGCTGGTGGTCGCCAACAAGCCCGACAGCCAGGATATCTGCTTCGTTCCCGACGGCGATTACGCCAGCCTGGTCAAGAAACTGCGCCCCGAAACCGCCGCGCCGGGCGAGATCGTCGACCTCAATGGCGCGGTGCTCGGCCGCCACGAGGGCGTGGTCCACTTCACCATCGGCCAGCGCCGCGGGATCGACATCGGCGGCCAGGCCCAGCCGCTCTATGTGGTGCGGATCGAGCCCGAGACGCGGCGGCTGGTGGTCGGCCCGCGCCGCGCGCTGGCGGTCGAAGCGGCCCGGGTCGAGGGCGTCAACTGGCTGGCCGAGGACCAAATCGCGGTCGAAGCCAAGGTCCGCAGCCTGGCGCGACCAGTTCCGGCGCGGTGGGAAAGCGCGACGTTGACCTTCGCCACCCCCGAATATGGAGTGGCTCCCGGCCAGTCGGCGGTGTTCTACGAAGGCGAGCGATTGCTCGGCGGCGGGACGATCGTCACGACGCATGCGGCGGCGATGGACGAGGCGGTCGCGGCCTGAACTCGGGGAACACGCTACGAAAAGTCCCAAGGGTCGCACTCGTGACGCTTTTTTCCCGCGGGCTGTAACCTTGATCCCCCTCTCAACCGGGAAGTTAATAACGTCAGCAATGCGATGGCTGATGCGCATGATGCCGGATGCTGCGGCAACACGCGTAGCCAAGGTGTTCGACGGTTTGAAAGAGCCGAGGCGAGCAACTCGCGGGCCTGACGACCAAGCAGGCGAAATCCTGAAGCGGCTGTGGCGGACGGATTTTTCTAATGTCCGCTTTGGGTGGAAAGCGGACATCGGCTCCCGTAGGGTTGAAGCATGAGAAACTTGATCCCGTCCGACGAATGAACACAGGCATCCAATCGCTTAGCGAGCGCGAAAAGGAAACATTGCGGCTTTTGATCAGAGGCCATAACGCAAAGTCCATTGCGCACAGTCTAGGCTTGTCCGTTCACACCGTGAACGACAGGCTACGCGACGCTCGTAGGAAGCTGAACGTGTCGAGTAGTCGAGAGGCAGCAAGGCGCCTTGCCGAGTCCGAGCAATGGAGCCCCTATTCCATTGGGGGCAAGGAATTAGGGGTAGCCGGGAACGCCGCGAACGTGCGCTGGAGTGGCCTGCCGGATCATCGCCAGGGTCGGGGCAAGGCTCTTACTTGGCTCATTGGAGGAATACTCATCATGTCGCTTATCATTGCAGCAGTTATGATTTTATCCAACTTGGCCGGGAGCAATGGTACGGTTTCTGGTACCCAGGCCGCAACCAGTCCCGCTAGCGCAACCTCATCTGAATCTGCCGCCCTCAAGTCGGCACTCGAGTGGGTGGCGTTAGTAGATCAACAAAGGTGGGAGCAGAGCTGGGGCTCCGCCGGAACATTGTTCAAGTCACAGGTGACGGCCGCGTCTTGGGCCGCAAGTGTTCAGCCGGTCCGCAAGCCTTTGGGAGCCGTATCTACTCGCACACTCCAGAGCGCCAAGAAGCATAGCTCTCTACCCGGCGCGCCCGCTGGGGAGTATGAGATGGTCGAGTTTAAGACCAGCTTTGCGAACAAAAAGAATGCATTGGAGACTGTTGTGCTTACGCGTGAAATCTCTGGCTGGAAGGTTATAGGATATTTCGTCCGGTAAGAGGATCGGAGGGCCAGGTTCGTCGCGGCACAGCGAGCCCCGTGCTACGTCCGCAATGGGTCGAAAGCGGACATCAGCCTAATGTCCGTTATGGGCGGAAAGCGGAAATTCAACCGAAACTCAATTGCGCATCTGCACGGGCTGTTACGGGCCCACTGTCCGTCCTTTGATCGTGATTTCCAGCGGCCCCGAAGCCGGTCAGAGTGCTGGCAATATCCTTACCAAGCGCGAGCCAGCGCTCGAATCACATGGCCTAAAGGCTGTATTTCAAACCGACATTTTTCCTCTTAATTGCAATTGCAGAAAAGCTTGGGTTTCATCAATCTCCGATGCCGCTTTGAAGGTCGGA
>JBBRSX010000223.1:0-7652 GCA_038244925.1 Hyphomicrobiales bacterium
CGCTGGGGTAGCGCAAATGGCTGCGGTCATACCGCGCGCGGTTTTCATTCGTCCACATCGGCGGCCCCTCCGAATCAGGCCACCTCTCTTGAATCACAAATGATTCATAAGATTCAACTTCTTCCCGGACAGACACTAAGGATCGCCTCCCGGTCGAGAATTGGCCGCTGGTGCGGCTGTGTATAAGTAGCGTTGTGTTGAGTGCGTTGGAGTAAAACAGTGGCAACCTTTCCGTTGGCGCGCCGTCGCGGGCAGCCGGACAACGCGTGGCGTTGGACCCACCTGCTGACAACCACGGTGGCCGTGAGCCTTGCCGTTTGTCCCATGCGGATGGCGCAGGCCGCGAACATCACCACGACCACTCCGGGAGAGAATGGCGCAACGGCTGTTACGACGGCGCCTCAACAATCGGCCTACGCCCCCAGCGGCCACGATGCGGTGGGTCAAGGCGGCTGCAATTATCAGTACACCGACAAGCTGAACTCGCTTGCCCAAGGCGCCTCGACCAACAACATTATCGGCCAGACCGCGAACGCCGCGTCGTGGGGGACCGCCATCGCAACCACGAATCTATGGGGCGGCGAGTTCGACGCGGCCGCCGCCGGGTTGGGCGTAGGATCTGGCGGATTGGGGACCATGGCTGGCGGCTTAGGGGACGCGGCTGCCGGGGTATTTCTAGGGGCGCCCTTACTTGCTACTCCCCTGGACGCCGGTCCCGCCATCCCGGGGTTCTTGGATGAGGCCGCGGGTCACATCGTCTCAGCCTCAGGAGCGGGCGTCGCGAGTGGGGGCCTTGCCGATGCGGCGACGGCCTTGGCCACGGCGGGTGGTACGTCCACCGCCGCGGGGGTGGCCCTCGGCCTCCAAACCGTCGGTGTTGCTACGGGCGTGGCCGGTGCCGTCCTTCAGCAGGAACAAACGTCTCTGGCCGCCTATGTCAGCTACTTGCCGAACTGCGACCTTCACTTTTCCGGGACAGTCTTCACGGACGCCAATATCATTGGCGGCCAGGGTATCGCGGCCGTCAATGGCGCGATCAACCTCGGCAATCCCGACGGCGTCACCTACCAGCCCGGCATCACGCTTGGTGGCGGTGCGCTCTCTGGCGCCGGCAGCAGCGGTCCTGCCACCATGGCTGGTCCGCTCGCCACGACCGACAATGTGAATGCTATCGCCATCGGCAATGGCGCCAGCGCGTCGAACGGCGCCAGCACCGCGCTTGGCTTGGGCACCACCGCGTCCGGCCTGGAATCGACCGCGATCGGCAACGGCGCTACGGCGTCCGGTGACCATTCGACCGCGATCGGCAGCAACGCCACGGCATCCGGACTCCAGTCGACCGCGATCGGCTACAACACGGTGGCCGCGGGCGACAACAGTTTCGCTGCCGGCAGCGGTTCGAAAGCCCTCGCCGACTCAACGGTCGCGATCGGCTTCGGCGCGCTTGTCGCGGCAGCCGCCGGTGCGGGCTCGTTTGCAGGCGGCACCTCCAGTGTCCTGAGCGGTACCGGCGCGGTCTCGATCGGAAATCTGAACGTCGCATCCGGCAACGGTGCGGTTGCGATCGGTGATCCCAACACCGCCACCGGCACCGGTGCGGTGGCTGTCGGCGCCGACAATGCCGCGACCGGCCAGGGCACGGTCGCGACCGGCAACCTGAATACAGCTACCAGCCAGGGCGCGGTGGCGACCGGCAACCTCAATACGGCTATCGGCGTCGGCGCGGTGGCGACCGGCGACAACAATACGGCGACCGGTCTGGGCGCGATCGCGTCCGGAAATAACAATACCGCGACCGGGGCGGCGGCGATCGCGCTGGGCCAGGGTTCGGGCGCCACCGCTGCCGGGTCCATTGCGCAGGGCCAAACAGCGACCGCGCTTGCGGCGAACGCTATCGCCGTCGGCACAAATTCGACCGCTTCGGGTCTCAATTCGACGGCGGTCGGCAGCTCCTCGCAAGCGCTTGCCGGCTCATCAGTGGCAATCGGCTTTGGCGCGCTGGTCTCGGCTGCTGCAGGTGCGGGCTCATTCGCCGGCGGCACGTCCAGCGTTCTCGCCGGTACCGGCGCAGTTTCGGTCGGCAACCTGAATGTGGCATCCGGCAACGGGGCTGTTGCGATCGGTGATCCCAACAACGCCACCGGCACGGGCGCGGTGGCGATCGGCGCTGACAACACCGCCACCGGACAGGGAGCGGTTACGGGCGGCAATCTCAACTCAGCTACAGGCCTCGGCGCGGTTGCCAACGGCAATCTCAATACATCGACGGGTCAGGGAGCCGTTGCCAACGGCAATCTCAACACGGCTTCAGGCCGAGGTGCGGTTGTAAGCGGCAATCTCAATTCGGCCACCGGTGTGGGAGCGATTGCAACCGGTGACAGCAATACTGCCACGGGAAATGCAGCGATCGCGCTAGGACAGGGTTCAAGTGCCATCGTGGCCGGCACGATCGCACTTGGTCAGACCGCGAACGCGACGGCGGTAAACGCCATCGCTGTCGGTACGCGATCGACCGCGTCGGGCTTCAATTCATCCGCTGTCGGTCAAAACTCCACCGCAGCCGGGAGCAATGCGACCGCCATCGGCACCGGCGCCACGGTCGCTGCGGCCTATGACAACTCGACGGCACTGGGCGCCAGCGCAACGGTTTCGGCCAGCAACCAGATGGTGTTTGGCACGTCAAGCCAGACCTACACGGCGCCAGGCATGAACAGCGAATTGAGCAGGTCCCGGCAGGAAGGCCTGCTCGGCGTCGTGACCTCGGATACGTTCGGAAATCTCGCATCCGACAACGGCGCACTTTACAAGCAGGTGGCCGCTATCAAGGCCGGCGTTGCGGTCGGAATGGCACTCTCGGATCCAGTTCTCACCGGCTCCCAGAAGTTCGGCGTAAAGCTGAACTCGAGCACATATAGCGGCGTTTTCGGCTACGGCTTCAGCGCCGCCGGCGTTCTCGCCTCCGGAATCCTGACGCAGACCGACCGCCTCACCCTCTCGGGAGCGGGCGGCTGGAGCCAGGCCGATGTGTCCGGCTACGGCAAGAGCATAGCGGGCGGCCGCGTCAGCGCGCAGTACGCTTGGTAGCGTTTCCAGCGCCATTGCTGCGGTACTGGAGCAGAGCCTCGCGCCACAGGTTTTCCTGCGCTGCTGTGCTCCTGCTCGCCGCAATGCTGTCGGACGGCGCCGCCGCGCAGACCAGGAAAGAGCCGGCAAAGCCCGTCGAGCAAACCAGTTCGAAGGCGCCGGCAGCCCCGCAATTGGTGGTGCCTGACGCGCAGGGGCTCGCTGTTCTCATTTACAATTCGCTGATCGCGCTCAATCACGCCAACCTGACCGGAAACTATTCGGTGCTGCGCGATTTGGCCGCACCAGAGTTTCAAAAACGCAACTCGCCGAAACAGCTTGCGGCCACCTTCGCGGACATGTGGGCGCGCAACGTCAACTTGAGTCCGATCGTGCTGTATCAGCCAAAGCTCGCCCGCGATGCTGCGATCGACGACAAGGGTTTCCTGCGCATGGCCGGATTTTACGAAACCCAGCCGCTGCAAGTCCATTTCAATCTGGTGTTTCAGCCCGTCGCGGCCGTCTGGCGCCTGTTCGAAATCTCGGTTTGGACGGCAGTTATCCCTTGAGGCAGGCGCGCGCATTGCGGGCTGGGAAAATATACGACGTCGTTCTGGCGACGCCCGATAGCGCGATCGTCCGAAGTATTCGAATCTTCGCAATATACCGCTTCTTACGAGCAAGTGCGTTGAACAATATCGATCGTCATCACCGGCTTCGCTTCAATATCGGCGTAAAGATAGCGAAAGGAGCCGCCAATATCCAGAATACTGCGTGTCTCGACGCTGGTGCATATATTCTTGATGACTGACTGACGCAGCTTCTCTTTCATCGCATCATCAAATTTGCTGCGATCCGTCACAATGAGATTTTCAAAGATCATTTTTGTTTGTTCGCTCCGCACTCCCGTGAGCACGGTTGTCGCGTCTATTTTCCTTGGCAGGTCAACCCGCATCTTGACCGCGGCGCTTACAAGGCCTTTTTCAAGCTCGAACGCGGTCGTCCCCGCTGATGGCACGGTCAAGAACTGTTGCACACCCTTGACCCATATTTGCCCGTACGCGCCGCCGGCTGCCGCAGCGACGAGCAAGACAATTCCGAGAAGAGTTTTTGCGACTACCGGGAATCTCGATTTTCTGGTTTGAGGCTTTCGAAATTTAGTGGCGATATTCAGCGGAACTGGCGGTGGATTTTCAAAAAGGTCCAGGATCTTCTGGACGCTTCCCGCTCGTTGCCATTGACTGAAACCACTTCCCCAAACCATCAATCCTTCCCAGTTCGTAACCTGTTCAAGAAGGACTTTTAACTCCGCGAGCTTGAACGGACCAACCGCCTGATCCTTGTTCGCAAAATACCACTTGTCGATCATTGAAGCCGCCAGGTCACCGAATGGTTTGCATGGAGCGGATCGCGCCCAGGCAATTGACCGGAGCCTAACACATCGTCTGCGGCGGACATTTGACGCTAATATTGGTTAATCCGGTTAATGTTAAGGCGCCCCGGCTGGACCTACTCCCACCGCCTCAGGCCGACTTCTCGAACAGCTCGCGGCCGATCAGCATGCGGCGGATTTCGCTGGTGCCAGCGCCGATTTCGTACAGTTTGGCGTCGCGCAGCAGGCGGCCGGTCGGATAATCGTTAATGTAACCGTTACCACCCAATAGCTGCATGGCGTCGAGCGCGCATTGGGTGGCTTTCTCGGCGGCAAACAGAATGGCGCCGGCGGCGTCCTCGCGCGTGGTCTCGCCGCGGTCGCAGGCTTTCGCCACCGCGTAGACGTAGGCGCGCGCGGCGTTCATCGTGGTGTACATGTCGGCGAGCTTGCCCTGCACCAGTTGAAAGGTGCCGATCGGCTGGCCGAACTGCTGGCGCTCGTGCACGTAAGGCAGCACCACGTCCATGCAAGCCTGCATGATGCCGATCGGTCCCGCCGCCAGCACCGCGCGCTCATAGTCGAGACCCGACATCAAAACGTTGACGCCGCGGCCCACTTCACTCAGCACGTTCTCTTCCGGCACCTCGCAATTGTCGAACACCAGTTCGCAGGTGTCGGAGCCGCGCATGCCGAGCTTGTCGAGCTTTTGCGCCGTCGAAAATCCCTTCATGCCCTTTTCGATGATGAAAGCGGTGATGCCGCGCGGGCCGGCATTGGCGTCGGTCTTGGCATACACGACCAATGTATCCGCGACCGGACCGTTGGTGATCCACATCTTGCTGCCGTTGAGCACGAAGCGGTCGCCCTTCTTGTCGGCGCGGGTCTTCATCGACACCACGTCGGAGCCGGCATTGGGCTCCGACATCGCCAGCGAACCGACATGCTCGCCCGAGATCAGCTTCGGCAGATATTTTCGCTTCTGCGCCTCGTTGCCGTTGCGCCTGATCTGGTTGACGCAGAGGTTGGAATGCGCGCCGTAGGACAGCCCGACCGCAGCCGACGCCCGCGATATTTCCTCGACCGCAATGCAGTGCTCGAGATAACCCAGACCCGTCCCGCCATATTCCTCCTCGACCGTCATGCCGTGCAGGCCGAGCGCGCCGATTTTCGGCCAGAGGTCGCGCGGAAACTGATTGCTCTTGTCGATTTCGGCCGCGCGCGGCGCGATCTCGTTGCTCGAGAAGGCATGAACGGTCTCGCGAATCGCATCCGCGGTTTCGCCGAGATCGAAGTTGAACATCCGGTACGCGTTGGGGATCATGATCGGGCTGCCTCCGGCAAATCTATACGGCTTTGTGGTTCACAGGCTTATTACCCCGGAATGCGCTTGTCACGGGCCGAAACGGACCGAAAAGTAAAGGTAACCGGACCAGCTCTGGTATACCGCGCCATGCGGCAAACTCCCGCTTGCTCTGGCGCCAGCAACGGGCTGTAATTCGTCTAAATAGCCGCCCTTCGGGACCAACCACGGAAGGGACAATCAGGAGACGCCTCATGCACGGAACGATCGAACTATCAGGGGATTCGCACCTGCTGGCCGCGCGCGACAAGGCCAACTCGTTAGCCCTCGCCGACATCGACGTCAGCCATCCCGAACTGTACCGAACCGATTCGTTCTGGCCGTATTTCGACCGGCTGCGCCGCGAAGACCCGGTGCATTACTGCAAGGACAGCATCTTCGGGCCGTATTGGTCGGTGACCAAATACAACGACATCATGGACATCGAGACCAACCATTCGGTGTTCTCGTCGGCGGCCTCGCTCGGCGGCATCACCATCCGCGACGTCGCCACCGACCTGCGCCGCGAAAGTTTTATCGCCATGGACCAGCCGCGCCATTCCGCGCAACGCAAGACCGTGGCGCCGATGTTCACGCCGACCCATCTCGACCAGCTCGCGATCAACATCCGCAAGCGCTCGGCGGAATGCCTCGACAACCTGCCCAGGAACGAAATCATCGACTGGGTCGACAAGGTCTCGATCGAGCTGACGACGCAGATGCTGGCCGTGCTGTTCGATTTCCCCTGGGAAGACCGCCGCAAGCTGACGCGCTGGTCAGATGTCGCCACCACCCTGCCCGGCCCGGACGGCGTCGTCGCCACCGAGGACGAGCGCCAGGCCGAGCTGATGGAATGCGCGCAGTATTTCGGACGGCTGTGGAAAGAGCGCGTCAACCAGCCGCCGAAGAGCGACCTGCTGTCGATGATGGCGCATAGCGACGCCACCCGCGACATGGACCCGAAGAATTTCCTCGGCAATCTGATCCTGTTGATCGTCGGCGGCAACGACACCACTCGCAATACGCTGTCCGGCAGCATCTATGCGCTGGCCAAGAATCCGGACCAGTACCAGAAGTTACGGGAAAATCACGCGTTGATAGACACGTTCGTGCCCGAGGTGATCCGCTGGCAGACGCCGCTGGCGCATATGCGCCGCACCGCGCTTTCGGATTTCGAGTTCCGCGGCCGGCAGATCAAGAAGGGCGACAAGGTGGTGATGTGGTACGTCTCGGGTAACCGCGACGAGGACGTGATCGACCGCCCCTACGACTTCATCATCGACCGCGCCCGGCCGCGCACCCATGTCTCGTTCGGCTTCGGCATCCACCGCTGCGTCGGGATCCGGCTGGCCGAGCTGCAATTGAAGATTATCTGGGAAGAAATCCTCAAGCGTTTCGACAATATTGAGGTGGTCGGCGAACCCAAGCGGGTGTATTCGAGTTTTGTGAAGGGCTATGAAACCCTGCCGGTACGCATTGCCGGCTAAATCCATTCCGGGATGACCAGATGAACGTCCAGACTTCCATCAGATCTGACCGGGCTGAGCATCTGCGCGCCGCGCGCGAAGAGGCCTATTCCACGCCGCTCAGGGATTTTCATCCCGGCGCGCCAAAACTGTTCCAGAACGACACGCTGTGGCCGTGGTTCGAGCGGCTGCGCAAGGAAGAGCCGGTGCATTACTGCACCAACGCGCCGATCGAGCCGTACTGGTCGGTGACCAGGTACAACGACATCATGCATGTCGATACCAATCACGGCATCTTCTCGTCCGACTCCACGCTGGGCGGCATCTCGATCCGAGACGTTCCGCCCGGCTACGACTACCCAAGCTTCATCGCGATGGACCAGCCGAAGCACTCGTCGCAGCGCAAGAC
>JBBRSX010000224.1:0-7556 GCA_038244925.1 Hyphomicrobiales bacterium
CCCGCTCGGCGCCGTGATCGGCGGCTTCCTGGTCGGTGTCTTCGAAAATCTCGCCGGCACCTACATTCCCGGCGTCGGTAACGAGCTGAAACTGCCGATCGCGCTTGCGCTGATCATCACCGTATTGGTCGTCAAACCGGCTGGGCTGTTTGGCCGGCCCATCGTGAAGCGAGTTTGATCATGAGCGCTGCTGAAGACGTCGTCACAGAAGCCCCGGCCGTCGAGGCCGTTCCGAAAAGAGCCATGACGCTCGGCCTCGGCACCTCGCTGGTGGTGCTGGTCGCGCTCTGTCTCGTGCCGCTGTTCGTCAAGAACTTCATCATCTTCCAGTTGACGATGCTGTTGATCTACGGGCTTGCGGTTCTGGCGCTGAACATCCTGACCGGCGGCAGCGGCCAGTTCTCGCTCGGCCAGAGCGCGTTCTACGCGGTCGGCGCCTATACGTCGGCGATCCTGATGGAACACGCCAACATGAACTACGCGCTGACGCTGCCGATCGCGGGCGTCATCTGCTTTGGCTTCGGATACCTGTTCGGCAAGCCGGCGTTGCGGCTCTCCGGCGTCTATCTCGCGCTGGCGACGTTCGCGCTCGCCACCGCGATGCCGCAACTGCTCAAGCTCGGCTTCTTCGAGCACTGGACCGGTGGCGTGCAGGGCCTCGTCGTCACCAAGCCGGATGCGCCGTTCGGCCTGCCGATGTCGCAGGACATGTGGCTGTATTACTTCACGCTCGCGATCACGATCGGCATTTACATCGCCTCGGTGAACCTGCTGAAGTCACGTTCCGGGCGCGCCTTCATGGCGATCCGCGACAACGAGATCGCGGCGTCAGCCATGGGCGTCGACGTCGCGCTCTACAAGACGCTGGCGTTCGGCGTCTCGGCCGGCATCACCGGCGTTGCCGGCGGTCTCGGTGCGATTGCCGTGCAGTTCGTGGCCCCCGACGGCTACACCATCACGCTCGCGATCTCGCTGTTCCTCGGCATGGTCGTCGGCGGTGTCGGCTGGCTGCCGGGATCGATCGTCGGTTCCGCCTTCATCATCTTCGTGCCGAATATGGCCGAGAGCATCTCCAAGGGCCTCTCCGGCGCCGTGTTCGGCGTGCTGCTGTTCCTCGTCATCTTCCTGGTGCCGCATGGCGCAAGGCAGGTCGCGATGGTCGCCCAGGGCCTGATCGGCAAGCTGAGGAGCTAACCGGTACCCAGTTCCGATTGGACCGGATTCTTACGTCTTTGTTCCCACTTGCGAAATCATGCCCCCCGGGTCAAATCGGGGGGCATGTTTCGTTTGAAACGTCACACTCGAGCAAACCAAACCCAAGGAGAAATGATGCTTTCCATGACGACAACAAGAATCGCCGCGTTCACGACGGCGGTCGTCGCTTTCGCTGCCATGAGCGGCAGTGCACTCGCCCAGAAGAAATACGACACCGGCGCGTCCGATACCGAGATCAAGGTCGGCAACATCATGCCGTACAGCGGTCCGGCTTCCGCCTACGGCATCATCGGCAAGACCGAAGACGCGTATTTCAAGATGATCAACGACAAGGGCGGCATCAACGGCCGCAAGATCAATTTCGTCAGCTATGACGACGGCTACAGCCCGCCGAAGGCGGTCGAGCAGGTCCGCAAGCTGGTCGAAAGCGACGAAGTGCTTGTCGTGTTCAACCCGCTCGGCACGCCGTCCAACTCCGCAATTCAGAAGTACCTTAATTCCAAGAAGGTGCCGCAGCTGTTCGTCGCCACCGGCGCCACCAAGTGGAACGATGCGAAGAACTTTCCCTGGACCATCGGCTGGCAGCCCTCTTACCAGAGCGAAGCGCAGATCTACGCCAAGTGGCTGATGAAAGAGAAGCCCGACGCCAAGGTCGCGATCCTCTATCAGAACGACGACTTCGGCAAAGACTACCTCAAGGGCACCAAGGACGGTTTTGGCGCCAAGGCCTCCTCTGCCATCATCATGGAAGAGAGCTATGAGGTTTCCGAGCCGACCATCGACTCGCATATCGTCAAGATCAAAGCCGCCAACCCGGACGTGCTGCTGATCTACACGACGCCGAAGTTCGGCGCCCAGACCATCAAGAAAACCGCCGAACTGAGCTGGAAACCGCTGCAGATCATCACCAACGTCTCGGCCTCGGTCGGCAGTGTGATGAAGCCCGCGGGCTTCGAGAACGCCCAGGGCGTGCTTTCGGCGGCCTATGCCAAGGACGGCGCCGATTCGCAGTGGAACAATGATCCCGGCATGAAGAAGTGGATCGAGTTCCTCGACAAGTACATGCCGGGTGCCGACAAGACCGACGGCAGCCTGGTCTATGGCTACGGCGCAGCCCAGACGCTCGCCAAGGTGCTGGAAATGTGCGGTGACGATCTCACCCGCGCCAACGTCATGAAGCAGGCCGCGAGCCTGAAGGACTTTACCCCGGACACGCTGCTTCCCGGCGTGAAGATCAACACCTCGGCGACCGATTTCGCCCCGATCAGCCAGTTGCAGATGCAGCGGTTCAAGGGAGAGAAGTGGGAACTGTTCGGCGACATTATCAGCGGCGACCTCGCCACCCAGTGATGCTGCACTGCCGTTCCAGGGCATGATGCCTTGAACATCCCTTGAACATTCCTTGAACATTCGTTGGGCCAACACGACATGTTCGCCTGAATATCACGCCCGAATGGCAGCACAGGATGAACGGCCAAAACACCGCCCTCTGCAACGCAGGTTGCAGAGGGCTTTTTATTGACCGGATGCCCGAAACGTATTCAATGCGGCAAGAGCCTTATATTTTGACGCGTTTTCCAACGCGAACCGGTGTCCACTTCGCTCGAAAACGCTATGCAAAACGGAACCTCTGAATGACTGCGATTTGTTGGCGATCGGGAGTAGCCGCACTCGCGCTGTTCACTGCGACCTGCACCAGCGCGCTCGCCCAGAAGAAATATGACCCCGGCGCCTCGGACACCGAAATCAGGATCGGCAACATCATGCCCTACAGCGGACCGGCCTCCGCTTACGGCGTGATCGGCAAGACCGAGGAAGCCTATTTCAGGAAGATCAACGCCGAGGGCGGCATCAACGGCCGCAAGATCAGCTTCATCTCCTACGACGACGGCTACAGCCCGCCCAAGGCCGTCGAGCAGGCGCGCAAGCTGGTCGAAAGCGACGAGGTGCTGCTGATCTTCAACTCGCTCGGCACGCCGTCGAATGTCGCGACCCAGAAATACATGAACGAGAAGAAGGTGCCGCAACTGTTCGTCGCCAGCGGCGCCACCAAGTGGAACGATCCGAAGGATTTTCCGTGGACGATGGGCTGGCAACCCTCATACCAGAGCGAAGCGCGCATCTATGCGAGGTACCTGATCACGGAGAAGCCCGACGCCAAAATCGCCGTGCTCTACCAGAACGACGACTTCGGCAAGGACTACCTCAAGGGCCTCAAGGATGGCCTCGGCGCCAAATCGTCGATGATCATGGCCGAGCAAAGCTACGAGACCTCGGAGCCTGTGATCGACAACCAGGTCGTCAAGCTCAGAGCTTCCGGCGCCGACGTCTTCATCAGCATCGCAACGCCAAAGTTCGCGGCCCAGGCGATCAAGAAGCTTGCCGAGTTCAACTGGAAGCCGCTGCAGATCGTCGCCAGCGTCTCGGCCTCGGTCGGCGGCGTGATGCGGCCGGCGGGCTTTGAGAATACGCAAGGCATTCTCTCGGCGGCTTACGTCAAGGACGGCGCCGATCCGCAATGGGACAACGATCCCGGCATGAAAAATTTCGCGGCCTTCCTCGCCAAATATTATCCCGAAGGCAACAAGGCCGACGCTACCCTGGTCTATGGCTATGGCGCGGCGCAGACCATGGTGAAGGTACTGCAGATGTGCGGCGATGATCTCACCCGCGCCAACGTCATGAAGCAGGCCGCAAGCTTGAAAGAGTTTGCGCCCGACACGCTGCTGCCCGGCATCACCATCAACACGTCAGCCACCGACTTCGCGCCGATCCAGCAGCTTCAACTGATGCGTTTCAAGGGCGAGAAGTGGGAGCTGTTCGGCAACATCATCAGCGGCGAACCCAGCCACTAGAGCCCGGTGTGACCGGGCTCTAGTCTTTCGTTTGACGCGTTTTCTTGACGCGAACCGGCGTCCACTTCGCTCGAAAACGCTATTGAACACAAGTCCCGCACCGCCCTTCCGGGCCCGTGCTATTTAATTGGGCCCGCTGCGACACCGTCGCGGCGGACTTTTCGTTGCTGGGTGCGGTGAAAGGGTATTCAATGCCGGGAGGAGCCGCCAAGTGCTCCAGATAACAAAAACGACATATCCATCGTATTCCCAGGGAGATTGAAATGCCTGCTTTCCATCGGCGATTGGCTGCCTTTTCGGCAGCCCTCGCGATACTGGCCGCAACCAGCAGCGGCGCGCTTGCGCAAAAGAAATACGACATCGGCGCGTCAGACACCGAAATCAAGATCGGCAACATCATGCCCTATAGCGGACCCGCTTCCGCCTATGGCGTGATCGGCAAGACCGAGGAAGCCTATTTCCGCAAGATCAACGCCGAGGGTGGCATCAACGGCCGCAAGATCAACTTCGTCACCTACGACGACGGCTACTCACCGCCGAAGACGGTGGAGCAGGCACGCAAGCTGGTCGAGAGCGACGAGGTGCTGGTCATCTTCAATTCGCTGGGTACCGCGATGAACTCGGCGATCCAGAAATACCTCAACACCAAGAAGGTGCCGCAACTGTTCGTCGCCACCGGCGCCACCAAGTGGAACGACCCAAAGGAATTTCCCTGGACCATCGGCTGGCAGCCCAACTACCAGAGCGAGACCGTCATCTACGCCAAATACATCCTGAAGAACAAACCGGACGCGAAGATCGCGGTGCTCTATCAGAACGACGACTACGGCAAGGATTATCTCAAGGGCTTGAAGGACGGCCTTGGCGCCAAGGCGGCGTCGATGATCGTCGCCGAGGAGAGCTACGAAACCTCGGAGCCGACCATCGACACCCACATCGTCAAACTGAAATCCTCCAACGCCGATGTTTTCATGAATATCGCCAGCCCGAAGTTCGCCGCGCAGGCGATCAAGAAGATGGCGGAGGTCGGCTGGAAGCCGATGCACTTCCTGAACAATGTCAGCGGCTCGATCGGAGGCGTCATCACCCCGGCCGGACCTGAGAACGCGCAGGACATCATCTCGTCGGCCTACCTGAAGGACCCGACCGATCCGCAATGGAAGAACGACAAAGGGATGAAAGCCTGGAACGAATTCCTGGATAAATATTATCCGGAAGCCAACCGCACCGATGCCTCTGTGATGTACGCCTACACCGTGGCGCAAGGCCTCGTGCACGTGCTGAAGGCCTGCGGCGACGATCTCACCCGCGCCAACATCATGAAGCAGGCGGCGAGCATCAAGGATCTCGAACTCGACGGACTGCTGCCGGGCATCAAGGTCAATACGTCGGCGACCGATTTCGCCCCGCTGTCGCAGGTACAACTGGAGCGCTTCAAGGGCGGCACCTGGGAACTGTTCGGTGAGATCATGAGCGGCGACGTCGGCGGCTGAGCGCGCCACTGGCGCCCCGACGTTAACACCTGAGACGTTAACACCTGGGACGCTCGACTAAAGGACCAGCCCCCGTGGCCTTTGCCGCGGGGGCTTTTCGTTGTGACCCCCCGGGCAAAATGGTAACCACGGCGCAAGTGACAAAGAGCTTTCGGATCAAGAAAGCCATGACACACATCATTCCACATCGTGGAAATAGAGGGAGAGACGTTCATGCCCGTTATCGCCAACAAATTGGCCGTAGCTTCGACCGCGCTTGCCTTGTTCGCCGTATCGTCCAGCGGCGCGCTGGCGCAGAAAAAATACGATACCGGCGCCACCGATACCGAAATCAAGATCGGCAACATCATGCCCTACAGCGGACCTGCTTCCGCCTACGGCATCATCGGCAAGACCGAGGCCGCCTATTTCAAGAAGATCAACGACGCCGGCGGCATCAACGGCCGCAAGATCAATTTCATCAGCTACGATGACGCCTACAGCCCGCCGAAGACGGTGGAACAGGCCCGCAAGCTGGTTGAGAGCGACGAAGTACTCTTCATCTTCAACTCGCTGGGCACGCCGCCGAATTCGGCGATTCACAAATACATGAACTCGAAGAAGGTGCCGCAGCTGTTCGTCGCCACCGGCGCCACCAAGTGGAACGACCCCAAGGACTTCCCCTGGACCATGGGATGGCAGCCGAACTATCAGAGCGAAACGCAGATCTATGCAAAGTACATTCTGAAGAACAGCCCGAATGCCAAGATCGCCGTGATGTACCAGAACGACGATTACGGCAAGGATTACCTGAAGGGCCTGAAGGACGGTCTCGGTGCCAAGGCGGCCTCGATGATCGTGATGGAGGAAAGCTTCGAGACCTCGGAACCTTCCGTCGACAACCACATCGTCAAGCTGAAATCCACCGGTGCAGACGTCTTCATCAATATCTCGACCCCGAAGTTCGCCGCCCAGGCGATCAAGAAGATGTCCGAGATTCAGTGGAAGCCGCAGCACTTCCTCAACAACGTCTCGGCTTCCGTCGGCAGCGTGATCAAGCCGGCCGGCTATGAGAACTCGCAGGACATCATCTCGGCCGCCTATCTGAAGGACGCCTCCGACAAGCAGTGGGACACCGATCCCGGCATGAAGGAATTCTATGCCTTCATGACCAAGGACTTTCCGGAAGGCGACAAGCTCGATGGCGGAACCGTGGTCGGTTACGGCGTCGCCCAGACCCTGGTTCAGGTACTGAAGCAGTGCGGCGACAACCTGACCCGCGAGAACGTCATGAAGCAGGCCGCCAGCCTGAAGGATTTTCGTACCGAAGTGCTGCTGCCCGGTATCAAGATCAATACCGGCCCGGCCGATTTCGCTCCGATCGCCTCGCTTCAGCTGATGAAGTTCAAGGGCGAGAAGTGGGAGTTGTTCGGTGACGTCATCAACGCCGACGCCGGCGGCTAGCCGCTTCTGCGCCGGCTCGGCCCCTAACCGACTTTGCCAAGCCCCCGCGGTCGTGCCGCGGGGGTTTTCTTTTGCGGCGATTGGTTGGATAACCTGAGCTCCCGTCCCGTCGCAGCTCCGAGATCCGATGACCGACCGACGTCCCCTCCTGCGTGCGATCTTTGACGCGGCCGTTGCGGCCGCGCATCCCGACGTCGTGCTGTCGGCGCATCTGCGCCCCGCCCCCAAAGGCCGGGTGATCTGCCTTGCCGCCGGCAAGGGTGCGGCGGCGATGGCGGCCGCCGCCGAGCGGTACTATCTCGATGCGCTCAACCTCGATCCGGCGCGCCTGATCGGCATTGCCACCACCCGCCACGGTCACGGAGTGCCGACGCGGCGGATCAGGGTGGTCGAGGCCGGCCATCCCGTGCCGGACGAAGCCGGGCTGAAGGCCGCCGACGATACGCTGCGGCTCGCCGCCGAGGCGACCGCGGACGATCTGCTGCTGGTGCTGTTGTCCGGCGGCGGCTCCGCCAACTGGATCGCGCCGGTCGCGGGCGTATCGTTCGCG
>JBBRSX010000225.1:0-7330 GCA_038244925.1 Hyphomicrobiales bacterium
ACCCGTCGCGCTCTGACGAGCGCGCCACCCTAAGAGCGAGCTTCGCTCGTCTCGACCCCCGCAAGCGGGAGAGGGAAGATAAACGCGAGGTCTGCTCCCTCTCCCGCTTGCGGGGGAGGGTCGGTGTGGGGGTGGTGCGGCAAAGAAGGTATTGCGTCACATCACCCTCCCTGCCGCGGCGTAATGATCTCGATCTCGTCGCCGCTCTTCAGCGCCGTCTCCGCCCAGCGGCTCTTCGGCAGCACGTCGTAATTCAGCGCGATCGCGAAATGCGTGCCTTCGTATTTGAGTTCGCTGAGCAGTGCATCGACGCGCGAGACGTTGATCTCGCGTGCTTCGCCGTTGACGGTTACACGCATCGCATCACCTCGTTATCGATCTGGCCGCGCGCCACATAGGCCAGCGTCAGTTCCGCCAGCGCCGGCGCCAGCAGGAAACCGTGGCGGTAGAGCCCATTCACGGCGATCTTTTTCTTGTCCACCGTGATCCGCGGCAGATTGTCGGGGAAAGCCGGACGCAAGCCGGAGCCGAATTCGAGGATGCGGGCTTCGGCGAACGCCGGATGCACCGCATAAGCTGCGCCGAGCAGTTCCAGCGCGGAGCGAACGCTGACGCCGGTATCCTCGGCCTCGATCGAGGTCGCGCCCAGCATGAAACGGTTGTCGCCGCGCGGGATCACGTAGAGCGGCCACCGCGGATGGATCAGCCGCACAGGGCGCGACAGTTCGACCTCGGTGGTTTCGACGATGATCATCTCGCCCTTGACGCCGCGCAGTTCGGGTTGCTCGTCGCGCGCCGAAAGCCCGCGACAATCGATCACGATACCGTCGAGATCGGAGGCGCTGGTATCGCAGTCGAACTTGACGGTGCCGCCGGCTGCGGTAATGCGGGCGTGCAGCTCCGGCAGTACCAGGCGCGGCTCGACATGGCCTTCGTCAGGGTAGAACAGTCCATCGCGAAAACGGCCTTCCAGCGAGGGTTCGAGTTCGCGCAGCCCCTGCGCGTCGAGCCGGGTGTGGCCGCTGGTGAGTTTTGCAAAACGTTCGAAATCGGCGCGGTCGCGCGCATGCGCCACCACAAGCGAGCCGTTGAACGGGGTTTGCGGAAAATGCTTGCGCCACAAATCCAGCGAGCGCAGGCCGAGCCGGCTGATCACCGGCTCCGAGGTTTCGGCCTCGCACCACGGCGCCAGCATGCCGCCGGCCCAGTGGCTGGTGGACAATGTCATCTCGGCGTCGCTGCGCTCGTATAGCGTGACGGCGTGGCCGGCCTGCGCCAGCAGCAACGCCTGCCATGCGCCGGCAATGCCGGCGCCGATGATGGAAACGGGGGAATCCCCCCGCGACTTCGAACCCTGTAACATCCCTGTCCCTTCGCCGGCATGACCCGGATCAGGTTCAAAGGGTCACCGCGGTCCCCGGCGCTGCCTTTGAAAAGGCCGGCCGGAGTTTGCGGTATCTCAGCTCCTCGTCGGAGCTCCCCTCGGAACAACTCTAATGTAGGCCGATGGGGCGGGGTGTCAACGCGGCTTTGCGGCGTTTGCACCGCTGGAAGCGCCGGTCTGCGGGCGCGGAACCCGCTCCTTGGCCTCAGCGAGCTTCTTTGCGGGCGTCTTCGGTGAGGGCGTCAGCGCTGCCTTGAGCCTTGCAAAAATAGGCGTCAGGACGAGGGGCCCTGAAGGGGGTTTTAGCTTCGCATGCGTAGAAGCGGTGGTCGTATGCTTGGCAGCGACGTGCTTCGGCTTGACGACTTGCTGCGGCTTTGCGGTCTCGTCCGGCTTCTCTTCCACGACAGGCTCTACAGGCGCTGCAGCTTCCACTGCAGCTTCCACTGCAGTTTCCTTGGGCTCCACCACCGCCTGCTTCGGCGCGACGGCGGCTGCCTTTGCCTGAACGGGCTCTTGCGGCCGTGCACTGGCGAGCACCGGCTCGGGATGTCTGGCTCGCTCGAGCCGCTGCCGTTTTGCCACTTCATAATAACCGCTGGCATAGAGACGTACGGCGCGGTCGTGATCGCCTTCGGCGGCGCGATAGGCGCCGGCGAGGTATTTGACGCCGTAGGTGAGATTGGTGTCGGGATCGCGCAGGCCCTCGGCGTCGCCCTGGTAGCCGAGGCCGCGCGCGGTCGGCAGCTTGATCTGCATCAGTCCGATGGTGCCGCCGCGCCCGACCAGATCCGGGTGATATTTGCTCTCGCGCACGATCACCCGGTGCACCAGCGCTTCCGGCACGTGATTGGCCCTGGCGTGGTCAGCGACCAGCTTTTCATAGGCCGCGCGGTTCTGCGCCCCGGCCGGCGCCGGCAACAGCAGCGCCGCCATGGCGGCAAACCGGGCGATGGCAGGCAAACGTTTCATGAAAAAGGGTCTCGGGCGGGCCGGGGGCCGTTAACGATTTGGGTAACGGAGTATTGCGGCCAGATGTGGCGAAAACCCGACCATTGTTCGTGCCCCGGGCGCTGCGCATCGTCGCATTGCATCAACACGCATGCTTGTCGTGCAAACGACGCGATGCGGGTTTACAGCTATTCCCGACAGCGTTTGGTTCCGTCAGCAAATCTGTCTAATTCAAATAAAAATCAAATCCGGGAGGTGCGCCATGACCCGACTCGATTTCGGTTATCAGCCCCGCGAAAATCCCTGCGCGCAATGCGGCAAGCCTATCGCCAGGCCGGACTGGATCGAGAGCAGCCCGGGCCGGACCTCGTTCCTGTGGTTCTGCCGCGCCTGCGATTATCGCTTTGAAGCGATCGCGATCTACGACGAAGCGGATCCGGACAGGATCGCGGCGTAAGGCCTTTTAGTTTGACGCGTTTTCTTCACGCGAACCGCGATGCACTTCGCTTGAAAACGCTATGCTACGCGGCCGACTTCTGGCTCTGCTGGCGCACCGGCAGTTGAATGCGGACCACCAGCCCGTGCGGCTGGCGGTCATGCAGCGACAATGCACCGCCATGTGCGAGCACGATGGCATTGGCGATCGACAGGCCGAGGCCGAACCCCGAAGCGTCGTCCATGTTGCGGGCGTCGTCGCCGCGCACGAACGGCTCCAGCACGTTCTTCTTCTGCGCGTCGGAAATGCCGGGGCCGTCGTCCTCGACATCGATGGTGACCTGTTCCGGCGAGGTGCGCAGGCGGATCACGGCCTCGGCGCCGAACTTGACCGCGTTCTCGACCAGGTTGGTGACGCTGCGCAAGAGATCGTCGGGGCGGACCGTCGCCATCGCATGCGCCGGGCCGTCGTAAGTTACCTTGCAGCCCATGTCGCCGAACTGGTCGGTAACGAGCTGCAGCGTGGAAGCGATATCGACCAGCGTCATCGCCTCGAGCCTGCGGTCGTTGCGCAGGAACGACAGCACCGATTCCAGCATCGTGCGCATCTGGTCGAGATCGCCGAGCATGCGGCTGCGATGGGTTTCGTCCTCGATGAATTCCGAACGCAGCCGCATCCGCGTGATCGGCGTGCGCAAATCGTGGCTGATCGCGGCCAGCATCCTGGTGCGGTCGTCGATCAGGCCGGTGATGCGTTCGCGCATGCGGTTCAGCGCCTTGGCGACCGAGCGAATCTCTTCCGGCCCGCGTTCGGGCAGCGGCGCCGCTGATCCGTTGAGGCTGAAACTCTCGGCGGCCCGGGCGAACGACGACAGCGGCGCGGTCAAGGCGCGCGCTGCCCACAGGCCGAGCAAGGTGACGCTGATGACGGCAAACAGCAGCGTCATCATCCAGGGGCCGCCCAGGAACGGTGGCCGCCGCGGCTCCGGTAGGATGTTGGCTGATATCATCGTGCCGTCCGGCAGCGCGATGCCAAGCCTGCTGATGTCAAGCCTGCTTCTGTCGCCATCGGGCGGCAGCGAAAAGATGCGATAGCCGCTGCCGAGCCGGCGGTGCAGGCCGTGCAGATTGATGCCGTCAGGTTCACTGGCCTGCGGCGTCGGCCCCGGCGCCAGGCTTTCGATGCCGAGCATCGGAAACGCGCGCGCGATGTCGGCTGTTATCCGCGGCCGCTCCGAGGCGGGCGCCGCGCCGAGCAACTGCGCCGCCGCGGCCAGTTGCGCATGGCCGCGGTCGAACGCAGGATCCGGCTGGTCCGGCCGGTGGATCAGGAAACTCGCGGTGATGATCAGGTGCAGCGCCACGATCGAGGCAACGACCAATGCTGCGATCTGGCCGCTGATGCCGCGCAGGTTCAGGAAACCGAAAAACTTCATGACGCGCACTTCATGACAGGCAATTTCAGTTGCCGGCAGCCGGCGCCGTTTTCACGCCGATCGGCTCAACGCTTGTCGGTTCAATTTTTATAGGCTCAACGCTTATAGGCTCAACTCTTGGCGTAAACATGTAGCCGCCGGAGCGCACCGTCTTGATCATGGTGGCGTCCTGCGGATCCGGTTCGATCTTGCGGCGGATGCGGCTGACCAGCACGTCGATCGAGCGCTCGAACGAGCCGGCGTTGCGGCCCTGCGTCAGGTCGAGCAGGCTGTCGCGCGACAGCACGCGGCCCGGCCGCTCGCAGAAAGTCCGCAGCAAATCGAATTCGGCACTGGTCATCGCCACGCGCGCGCCTTCGGGATCGCGCAATTCGCGCAGGCGGAAATCGATCCGGAAGCCGGCGAAGGTGAGCGCGGTGGCGCCCTCGGTGGCGCTGGCGGTCTGGGCGGAGGCCTGCCGGCGCAGCACCGCATTGATCCGGGCCAGCAGCTCGCGCGGGTTGAACGGCTTGGCGAGATAGTCGTCGGCGCCCATCTCGAGACCCAAAATGCGATCGACGTCCTCGCCGCGCGCGGTCAGCATGATGATCGGCGTCTGCGACTCCGCGCGAACCTTGCGGCACAGGCTGAGGCCGTCCTCGCCGGGCAGCATGACGTCGAGGATCAAAAGATCGACGCGATGGTCGATCATCGCCTTGGCCATTTCGCGGCCGTCGGTCGCGGTGGTGACGTTGCAGGCGTTGGTGCGCAGGTATTTTGCGATCAGCGTTCGCGTCTCGCGATCGTCTTCCACGACAAGGATGTTGGGCACGGTCTGGGCCATATCGACCTTTTGTCGGTGATTCGGGGCTGTGGGCGAAGATTTTTGTTTCCGGATGTTTCCGGAGCCCCAGCGGCAATACCGGGCAACAGCAACGGTTTCCCTAGGGAAGGTCTCGTTAAGGCCATTAACCCTACGGTCGGGGCGTCCAACAAGAACCTTTCGATCAATTCTGGAGCCAACATGACCTCGATCTCCGCGGCCTCTGCCAGCACCTACCAGTCGCCCCTGCAGAAGCTGCAGGATGAGTTGCAGTCCCAGATATCCTCCGGCGCGATCTCGTCCTCGGACCAGGACGCGCTGTCGTCGGCGCTGACCGACATCGATTCCTCGATCCAGTCGAGCCGCGCCAGCGACCAGTCGGGCGGCAGCAAGCCTGGCGACATCAAGTCGAAGATCGACGACCTCATCGGCAGCGAGGTTTCCTCAGGGAAACTGACCGCCGACCAGGCCACCGAACTGCAGAGCGTCTTCAAGGCCGCCTTCGCCGACGGCCCCGGCGGTGATGCTTCGGCTACCGGTGGTCCGGGCGGACCCGGCGGGCCGGGTGGTCTTGGCGGCCCGGGAGGTCCCGGCGGTCCGGGCGGCGCTGGTGGCGCCCATCACGGGCATGGCGGCGGATCGAAATCCGGCGATGCATCGTCCTCGGACTCCAGCAGTTCGTCGACCACGACTTCGGCCAGCGACCTGCTGCAGCAATTCCTGCAGTCGCTGCAGGATGCGGCGAGCAGCGCGTCGTCGAGCTCCTACAGTTCGACCGGCAGCACCGGCACGTCAAGCAGCACCAGCGCGTCATTCTCGGCGCTATTGATCGACTACCAGAGCTGACGCCGTCCCAACACCTGACGCGGCGACGCGCGACCAACCATCGCGTCAGTCAACCATCCTTTCCGAAAGGGAAGGATGGTTGTCGTTTTTGGAACCGATGGCGCGATGCCACGTTAGTGCCTCCATTCATGAATGGAGGATGCGATGGCCATCGACGTCATGACGAGACCGCATCAGCTGATCGCGAGCGATCGTGTTGAGGGCACCGCGGTGCGGCGCCCGAACGGCGACATGATCGGCCATGTCGAACGGCTGATGATCGACAAAATCTCCGGCAAGGTGTCCTACGCGGTGCTGAGCTTCGGCGGGTTCCTCGGCATCGGCACCAATCTGCTGCCGCTGCCCTGGGGCCGGCTCTGCTACAGCACCAGGTTCGAAGCCTATGAACTCGACATCGACGACGGTGAGTTGAAGCGTGCGCCGTCGTTCCGCGCCGACAAGGATTTTGACTGGGGCGATCGCAGCAAGGAAGAGGAACTGCATGGCTATTACGGCATGCCGCCTTACTGGGGCGGCTTTTGATCGCAGTGTTCCCTTCGCTGTTCCCCGATAAAATTGAGGAACGCTTGTCGCGCTGACGGGTTTTCTCAGTATCGATTTCGAACTGAGGAGAACTCATATGTTAGCCAGATACACCATCGCAGCACTTGCCGGTTCCGCGCTGCTCGCGACCGCCGCGTTTGCGCAAACACCTTCTGCCAGCACGACCGACAGCGCCGGGATGGCGTCGACGGCGTCCACCACGTCTTCGTCGCTCCAGGGTAACTGGCGCGCGTCGAAGCTCGCGGGCTTGAGCGTGTACAACGACAAGAACGAGAGCGTCGGTTCGATCAACGACCTGCTCACAGACAAGAGCGGTAACATCAAGGCGGTTGTGATCGGCGTCGGCGGCTTTCTCGGCGTCGGCGAGCACCTCGTCGCGGTGCCCTTCGACAAGGTGAAGTTCGTCACCGAGCCGGTGGCCTATACCGGCGCGGCGGCTGCGCCGAATGCAGGCGCTCCCAGGACGTCTTCGAACATGGGGCCTTCGACCACGACGGGTGCTGCAACCACGGCTCCGGCCGCCGCGTCGAAGCCCAATCCCTGGTATCCGGATCACGCGGTGTTCAATGCGACCAAGGATGAACTGAAGGCGATGCCGGAGTTCACCTACTCGACCAACTAAGTCCGTGGGCTACGGCCCGAGTGACTTGAGGCATGTGACTGATATCAAACGGCCGGACGGCAGCGCAGCCGCCCGGTCGTTTTGATTCATGTTGATTCTTGCGGCGCTGCCGTCAAAACCATGGTGCAGCGCATCCTATCAGCCGGCATGGCGCGATGTTACGCTGAGGTTGCGGCAGGAGCACCTGCGTCCTGCCTGAACCCAACGGGAGGACGACATGGCTGAGAGCGTCTACAAGGTGATCGAGCTGATCGGTACCAGCAAGGACTCCTGGGAAAAGGCCGCCACCGCGGCCGTCACACGCGCCGGAA
>JBBRSX010000226.1:0-7250 GCA_038244925.1 Hyphomicrobiales bacterium
GCCGAACTCGAAATGATGAACCTGACCGGCGACGGCACCGGGCTCGACATGGTGACGATGCCGCAGGCGATGCGCGAGCAGGTGCCGACCTCGAATTTCTTCCAGCGCGGCGGCTACGAGCGCAACCCGGTCGCGATCCGCCACAACACGGTGGCGAAGCTGCTGGCGGTCACCGACGAGCGCATGGATTATAACAGCAACAAGCCCGGCGCCAGGGAACTGGCGGCAGCGTTTTAACGCTGGCCTCGCTCCAGACTGTCATGCCCCGCGAAGGCGGGGCATCCAGTAACCGGCGCCTTCGGAACAAGGCCATCAGCAGCGCAGCGTACTGGATCATCCGCTTTCGCGGATGATGACAGCACAGGCGCGGATAGCCCGCTCAATTCGTCCCGAACATGAACTTACCGTCGCCCTCGAGATAGGGGCCGGTCCGCATGTAGAGCTGACCGTTGTGGCCGATGAAGAACAGCGTGCCCTTCGGCACCTTCTTGGCGCCCTTCAGCAGCGTTCCGGCGTTGTTGGTGCCCATCTTGTAGGAGAACGTCTTGCCGTCCTTGTCGTAGCCGTAGCCCATGTCGGTCTTCAGCTCCCATGGCGTCGGCGCGGCGGCTTGCGCAAAGGCCGAGGTCGCGAGCCCGGTCAGCGCGGCGGCAATCAAAATCGTCCTGGTTGAAAATCCCGTCATGTCATCCTCCCCGTCGGCCAAAACGGCCGCGTGTCCTGTGTTTCTTGGTCCCGTCTTGAACAAATCACGAACGTCATTATTCCGTCAATGGCACCTTTGGCGCATCACGCCGGTACCCTGACTTTGTGATTTCCCGCGTGCAACTTCGCGACTATGTTCCGGTTTGCGGCTACAAGCGATCTATTGCCAAGAACGTCATGGGGATGATTCGGATGATCCACGTCATGAAGATCGGTTTCGGTGTTGCGTTGTCGTTCATGACGCTTGCCCCTCTGACGCTGGCCTCCGCGGCGCAGGCCGACGAGTTCAAGCTCTCCAACAACCAGCGCATTGCCTGCAGCCGGGGGCTGAGCGCGGGCAAGCTCAACACCGCGACCTGCAAGTCCTACGCCTATGTCTTCAACACCAAGACCTCGGAATATTTCCGTTGCCAGGTCTCGCTGGCGCTGACGCGGGACAACAAGGAAGTCATCAACGTCCAGACCGACGGCGGCTGCACCAAGAAGCCGCGCATCTTCGACGGCGACGGCAACTATTCGTTCGACGCCACCGAGACCGAGGCGCCGAACACCAATTCGTTCTTCGGCCCCGGCGGCTATGCGATCTGGGCCAGCGACAACGCCGCGCTGAAGGTCCGCGGCTGCCTCACCATCTCGTCCGGCCTCGGCTCCGACATTTCGAAATGCGTCGACATGAAGTTCGAGTAAGCGTCACGTCGTTGACGCCTACTCCGGCTTGATGCCGGCGAATTTGGCGACCTTGCCCCATTTCTCGGTTTCCGAGAGCACATAGGCCTGCATGTCCTCGGGCGATCCGCCCGCGGGCTCGGCCCCCAGTTTGCGCAGGCGCGCGATGCCGTCCTCGGTCTTGAGGAACTTGTCGACGCTGGCGTTGAGCCTGCCGATGATCTCCTTCGACGTCTTGGCGGGCGCGCCGATCGTGAACCAGGACGACGCCTCGTAGCCGGGCACGCCGGCTTCGGCGATGGTCGGCAAATCCGGGAAGCCCGGCCAGCGCTTGGCGGAGGACACCGCGATCGGACGGATCGCGTTCGATTCCGCGAACGGCTGCGCCGCCGGCAGATTGTCGATCATCAGTTGCACGCGGCCGGCGATCAGGTCGGTCAGCGCCGGTGCGGAGCCCTTGTAGGGCACATGGGTCATGTCGACGCCGGTCATCGACTTGAACAGTTCGGTCGAGACATGCGCGGTGCTGCCGAGCCCGGGCGTGCCGTAGAACAACTCGCCCGGTTTCGACTTGGCATAGGCGATGAATTCGGCGACCGATTTCACCGGCAGCGCGTTGGTGACCGAAAACAGGTTCGGCACCCGTGCGATGATGATGACCGGCGCGATGTCCCTGGCCTGGTCGTAGGTCATGTTCTTGAACACGAACTGGTTGATGGCGTGGGTGCCCGGTGTTCCCACCACGAAGGTGTAACCGTCGGGCTCGGCCTTGGCGACGTAATCGGCGGCGATGTTGCCGCCGGCGCCGGTCTTGTTCTCGACGATGAACTGCTGGCCGAATTCCTCGGACACTTTTGCGGCCACGACCCGCGCCAGAATGTCGGTGGTGCCGCCGGCCGCGAAGGGAACGACGAGCTTGACCGGCCGCGTCGGCCATTCGGCGGCGCGCGCCCGGCGCGGCAGCAGCGACATGCCGCCAAACGCGGCGGCGCCGGCCAGCATGGTGCGGCGGTCGAGAGGTGAGTTCTTCGCGTGCATTGACGGTTCCCCTGAAAATTCGGCGGACCGTATTCGTTAATCGGTGCGGCGGCCAGTCCCTGCCCCGGCGTGTCGGGCAGCCCGTCCCGTCCATTCCGTATCCACCTAAACCGGCCCCGAGCCTTGCGAATTTGGCCAGTATCTGCGTCGTTTGGATGGGTTGACCGGGGGGCTTGCTTTGTCCACTTTCCCGCCGAAATTCAGGGAAGGACGCTACTCATGAAGTCGAAATTGATGGCCGCCGCCGTTGCGGCCACGGCGGTATTTTCAGCACCCGGCGCGAAGGCCCAGCAATTCATCAACGTGCTGACGGGCGGCACATCGGGCGTGTATTACCCGCTCGGCGTCGCGATCGGGAAGATCTACAGCGACAGGATCCCGAACGTGAAGACGCAGGTGCAGGCCACCAAGGCCTCGGTCGAGAACCTGATCCTGCTGCAGCAGGGCCGTGGCGAGATCGCGTTCACGCTCGGCGACTCGCTCAAGGCGGCCTGGGAGGGCGACGAGGAGGCCGGCTTCAAGACCAAGATGGACAAGCTGCGCACCATCGGGGCGATCTACCCCAACTACATCCAGATCGTCGCCACCGCCGACAGCGGCATCAAGACGCTGGCCGATCTGAAGGGCAAGAGCCTCTCGGTCGGCGCGCCGAAGTCCGGTACCGAACTCAACTCGCGCGCGATCCTGGCGGCTGCCGGCATGACCTACAAGGACATCGGCAAGGTCGAATATCTGCCGTTCGCCGAATCCGTCGACCTGATGAAGAACCGCCAGCTCGCTGCGACGCTGCAGTCGGCCGGTCTTGGCGTCGCCTCGCTGAAGGATCTCTCGACCTCGACCGAAATCACCGTGGTGTCGGTTCCCAAGGCGACGGTCGACAAGATCGGCCCGCCTTTCGTGGCGGTGACGATCCCGGCCAATACCTATACCGGACAGGACAAGGACGTCCCGACCGCCGCGGTGATCAATTATCTCGTGACCAGCTCCGCGGTTTCCGACGATCTGGCCTATCAGATGACCAAACTGGTCTACGAATCGCTTCCTGAACTGGCGAACTCTCACGCGGCCGGCAAGGAGATCAAGCTCGAGACCGCGGCCAACGGCAGCCCGGTTCCGCTGCACCCCGGCGCGATCCGCTATTACAAGGAAAAAGGGCTGATCAAGTAGGGGCCCGGCTCCAATCCGCCGTCATGCCCGGCCTTATGCCGGGCATCCACGTCCTTTAGCCAACATCGTATTAAGACGTGGATGGCCGGGACAAGCCCGGCCATGACGTATTCTGTGACCGCGCCGGTGCTATAAGCGTCGCGGGCACGGGCTGGGGAAATGGACATGCTGCAAGCCGAGGGCGCACAAGAGCCCGTCAAGGTCGAATTCGACAATTTCGAGCATGGTTTTCCGGCGGGCTTCGGTCCGGGCGGCTGGGGCTATCTGGCCTATGCCATCGGCATCGCCTTCGCGGTGTTCCAGCTCTATGTCGCGGCCTTCAACTATCTGCCGAGCCAGGTGGTGCGCGGCATTCACGTCGGCTTCCTGCTGTTGATGACGTTCGGCCTGATCGGCAACTTCACCGCCAAGAGCGACTTCGGCCGCGCCATGGGCTGGCTGATCGGCTCCGCCGGCTTCCTGTGCGGGCTATACCAGTGGATCTTCTATGCCGACCTGATCGCCCGCGACGGCGATCCGACGCGCGTCGATCTTGCGGTCGGCACCTTGCTCGCGGTGCTCGTGTTCGAAGGCACGCGGCGGATGATGGGGCCGGCGCTGCCGCTGATGTGCGGCGCATGTCTGCTCTATTGGTTCTTCGGCCAGTATCTGCCGTCGCCGCTCAACCATCGCGGCTATGATTTCGACCAGGTGATTTCGCATCTGTCGTTCGGCACCGAAGGCTTTTACGGCGTGCCGATCTACGTCTCGGCGACCTACATCTTCCTGTTTATCCTGTTCGGCTCGTTCCTCGAGCGCGCCGGCATGATCCAGCTGTTCACGGATGTTTCGCTCGGCCTGTTCGGCCGCACCCGCGGCGGCCCCGCCAAGGTCGCGGTGTTCGCCTCCGGCATGATGGGAACGATCTCCGGCTCCGGTGTCGCCAACGTCGTCACCGTCGGCCAGTTCACGATTCCGCTGATGATCAAGTTCGGCTATCGCCGCGCCTTCGCCGCCGGCGTCGAGGCCACCGCCTCGATGGGCGGACAGATCATGCCGCCGGTGATGGGCGCGGTCGCCTTCATCATGGCGGAGACGCTCGGCGTGCAATATTCCGAGATCGTCAAGGCCGCGGTGATCCCGGCCATGCTCTATTTCGCCTCCGCGTTCTGGATGGTGCACCTGGAAGCCGGCAAGCACGGTCTCGTCGGCATGAAGCGTTCGGAAATCCCGAGCGCGTGGAAGGCGCTGGTCAACGGCTGGTACCTGGTGTTGCCGCTGGCAGCACTCGTGTACATGCTGTTCGAGGGCTTTACGCCGCTCTATGCCGGCAGCATCGGTCTGGCGCTGACGGTGGCGTTGATCCTTGGCGCCAGCATCGTGCTCGGGCTTTCCAATATCGTACTGCGGTATGTTTTCTGGATCGGGCTGGCACTTGTCGCCGCCGCCGTTTCGCGCAACGGGCTCGAGATCGTTCCGGTCGCGGGCATCGTCGTCGGGCTGATCGTCATTGCGGCGATCACTCGCGGCGGCCGGGTGACGCTCGCGGCCTGCCGCGATTCGCTCGCCGACAGCGCCAAGTCGGCGCTGACCGTCGGCATGGCCTGCGCCATCGTTGGCACCATCATCGGCATGATGACGCAGACCGGCGTCGGCACCATCTTTGGCGGCTGGATCATCGGGCTCGGTGCCAAAAGCCTGTTCCTGGCGCTGATCATGACCATGCTGCTGTCGATCCTGCTCGGCACCGGCATCCCGACGATTCCGACCTACATCATCACCGCTGCTTTGGCGGCGCCTGCACTGGCAAAGCTCGGCGTGCCTCTGATCGCCAGTCACATGTTCGCGTTCTACTACGGCATCATGGCCGACCTCTCGCCACCGGTGGCGCTGGCCGCCTTGGCGGCGGCGCCGATTGCGAAAGAGAACCCTGACAAGATCGGTTGGGAAGCGATGCGGATCGCGCTGGCGGGCTACGTCATTCCGTTCATCTTCGTCTACTCACCGGCATTGATGCTGCAGGCCGGTGATCCCATGGCCGCCAAGCTCGGTTTCTACGGCGCGGTGGCGCTGGCGACGTTCAAGGCGCTGGTGGCGATCGCCTTGTTCGGCATTGTCGCGATCGGCTTCCTGTACACGCGGCTGTCATTCCTTGAACTCGCGGTGGCATCGGTCGCGGCGCTGTGCCTGCTCGGCGATTTCCCCTTCAGCGACACTGCCGGTTTCATCCTCGCGGCAGCCGTCGTGATCTGGCAGTGGCGGCAGCGTCCGCGCGACGCGGTGGCGGCGGCTTGAGCCTCTGCCTCGCCTCAGCCGGCGTCGTGAAGACGCTGTCGGTCGCGGCGTTCACACTGGTATGGACTCATTCGATCGAAAAGGTCGATTGGCAGGAAGACTGGCGCGTCACCCCGCAGGGACTGCAACTGGAGCAGGCTCGCGTGAAGGGCAGTGGGGCCGGCATGGAACCGCCGCCGGAGGCGCTGCTGATCGATGGCTGGTTTCAATGGAAGCCCAAGCGCGCGCCGATGCCGGAAGTGGTACTCGGCAATTCCGGGGCTGCCGGTGAATGGCGGCTGTGCCATGATGGCAACTGCCGGACGTTGTCGGAGATTTTTGGGCACCCGATCGGCGTCCATGTCACGACCATGAAAGCCTGCGAACAATAACAAACGACAAGGGAGAGAAGTCGATGGACCGGCTCAAGGGCAAGACGGCGATGGTGGTGGGCGCGGGCTCGATCGGTCCCGGCTGGGGCAATGGCAAGGCGACCGCGGCGACCTTTGCGCGCGAGGGCGCGCAGGTGTTCTGCGTCGATCGCAATGCGGCGGCTGCGAAAGAGACCGTCGATATCATCACCGGCGAAGGCGGCAAGGCAGTGGCGTTTACCGCCGATGTCTCGCGCGAAACCGAGGTCGAGGCTATGGTGGCCGCGTGCATGAAGGCCTATGGCCGGATCGACGTGCTCGACAACAATGTCGGCATCGCCGAGATGGGCAGCGTGGTCGAAGTCAACGAAGCGAGCTGGGACCACGTCTTCGCGGTCAATCTCAAGAGCGCCTATTTCGCGATGAAGCACGTCATTCCTCTGATGCAGAAGCAGGGCGGTGGCTCGATCATCAACATCTCGTCGATCGCCTCGATCCGCCATCTCGGCATTTCCTACGTCACCTACGGCGCCTCGAAAGCTGCGATGAACCAGATGACCAAGACCACCGCCGTGCAGTTTGCGCGCGACCATGTCCGGGTGAACTGCGTTTTGCCGGGGCTGATGAAGACGCCGATGGTTGCACACTCGGCAGGACTGGCGTCGAGCTATTCGGCGGGCGATGTCGAGGCGATGTGGCGGGCCCGCGACGCGCAGGTACCGATGGGTCATATGGGCGACGCCTGGGACGTCGCCAATGCGGCGCTGTTTCTGGCGTCGGACGAATCCCGCTATGTCACCGGGATCGAACTGATCGTCGATGGCGGGATTACAGTGAAGTCGACGTAGGGCGTGTACTCATAAAACCGGCTGAGAAATAACCCAAAGGCTGCGATCGCCGATGTCCGCATTTGTTGAGGGTTTCGGATGCCGGCCGACCGTAGCGGTGCGGCTTGTACCGAGGCCGGCGTCCGAAAGCCGCCAAGGAAAGAACCCGCGGGAAATTGTAGGCGGTGGCGCCGCGAGCGCCGGGCTATGGGAGTTTGCGCAC
>JBBRSX010000227.1:0-7012 GCA_038244925.1 Hyphomicrobiales bacterium
ATGCCCGGCTCGATCAGTTGAGCCTGTGGCGCTGACCGCCTTCAGGCGGTTCCCATCCGTCAGGCCGCGTTAGCGGCCTGGTCCAGCCGCTTTGAGCGGCTCACATCATAAAGCCCCCGGCTTTGCCGGGGGATACTTACTCACGCGATAACAAATAATTATAGAGCGGGATCCAATTCAGTTTAATCGCATCCCGCTCTAGTGTGGTGGATTTGAAATTCGCTACATTAGGCGGCTGGGTACGGAGCGAATTTCAAATCCATAAACCGCACTAGAATCAATAGTTTCTAGTGACCCTCTTGAATCTGAAGTTCGCACCCGCCTAGCCTCTTGATCAGGCGAACTTCAGATTCGGGTCACTAGCGCGAGGCGCGCCGGGACGGTGGCGGTTATCCGGGGGGTGTTGCCCGTGTCATGGTAATCCCGGCGCGCCGAGATAGGCGGCGGCGAACTTCGTGGCGATCGTCTCGGGTGCGGTGTTGGTCTGGTTGGTGAGCACCGCCACGGTGAGATGCTCATCCGGGAAATAATCGAGCTCGCTGAAGAAGCCGTTGATCCCGCCGGAATGGGCATAGCGGGTGCGGCCGAGGTTCTTGCCGACAAACTCGCCAAAGCCGTAGCCGTCGCCCCAGTCGGTGAACATCGCCTTCAGCGCGGGGCCACCGATCACCTTGCCGCCGTGCAGCGCGGCGACCCATGTCGCGAGGTCGTCCACGGTCGAATAGAGCGCGCCGGCGGCGTAGGGCAGGCTCATGTCGAGATAGTCGGCGTTGAACGCCTGGCCCTTCTTGATGTCATAACCGCGGGCGCGCATCGGCAGTATCTCGGCGCTGACATCATAGCCCGTGTCGGCCATGCCGAGCGGCGCGAAGATATGGGCCTTCACATAATCGGCATAGCCCTGGCCCGAGACCTTCTCGACCACCATGCCGAGCAGGGTGTAGCCCGTGTTGTCATAGGCGAACTTCGTGCCGGGTGCGAATTCGAGCGGCTTGTCGCGGGTGAGCGCGACGACCTCGGCGGGGGTGCGCGCGTCATGCGCCTGCTTGTCGAAAAAGCCCGGAATGGCGGTGTAGCTCGGGATGCCCGAACGGTGGGTGAGCAGGTGCCTTATCGTCACCTTCGACCAGGCGGCCGGCGCCTCGGGATAATAGCGCGCGATCGGATCATCGAGCGACAGCTTTCCCGCCTCCTGCAGCTGCAGGATCGCGGCGGCGGTGAATTGTTTGGTGAGCGAGCCGATGCGGAACTTCGTCGTCGGCGTGTTGGCGACGTTCCACTCGCGGTCGGCAAGGCCCCATGCCTCGCGGAACAGCGGCTTGCCGTCCTTCGCCACCAGCACCACGCCGCTGAAACGTCCCGCCGCCACCTGCCGCTCGACCTCGGCGCGCGCGCGCTCGGCCTGGGCGGAGGCCGGTGGCGCGGCGAGAAGGGCGAGGGCTGCGGCGGCGATGGCGAGCCGGATCATGGGAAATGCCTGAGGTTTCATCGAAGGCGGGGTAGCGCATGGCCAATTCCGGTCAAGAAGGGTGGCTGCTGTGCGGCTGGGTGGCGTCGCTCATGGAGCTGTCGCTTCTTGGGCGTTGGCGCGTGCGGTTATTTGGGGGTTATGGCACCTGTCGCCGTAACTCCGAACTCCGGTTTCGATCGGTGGTGTGGCGCTCGCGGTTACAGGCAGCTCCGGGCGCCGATAGCGGATTCTACAATCCAAGTCCGATACCGAGCGCACCAGCGATGGTGCCGAGCCGTTTGACATAGTCGCCCATGACATCCTTGATGGCGCCACCGGCGAGAACGCGATCGCGCTCGGCACGAAAGTCGCGATGTCGGCCGTACCGCTCTGCCCAGAAGCCGAGGCATTGCTCGGCGCCGGGCTTGCCTAGTTGCCAATAGCAAAGACGCACCGCAGCCTCATCTTCCACGCCGGGGACTTCGGTGCGCGTCGCATCCGCGGCGAGCGATCGGGGGTCGGAAAGGCGGGCGAAAAGGGGCAGGATGATCGCTTCGATCTGGCGGATCGCATCATCGACCCGCGCTTCGCGGGTGGCGGGATCGGCGATTTCCCATGACCACCAACCGTGCGGCTTGACCAGATTGCCGATCTGTCCGCCGCCAATCTGTGCTGTCGCCCGAAATGGCCAGTCCGACTGGGCGAGCCAGCGCTCGGCTTCGGCATTTTCGACGCTGGCGTGAATCCAGAATTGCACATGCTCGCCGGCGATGTTGTTGCGATCGCTTTGGAACACGATGCGCTGCCGCGCCGGGCCTTCCGTTCGTGTCAGATGCGGTCCGCTCCTGGCGAAGCGAAAGCCGTGTGGGGCCAGCGCCTGGGCGATGCGGTCGAGTGCTGCCATGTAGACCTGTCGCGGCGGTTCGACGCCGTGACCGGGCGGGCGGCTACGCGCCAGAGCGGCGGCGTGTTTCTCTCGTCCCGTCGAGACGAGCAGGTCGGCGAGATCCGGGGCACGGTGTTTGTCAGGCATCGGGGGAAATGATGTGCGACGCGCGGGTTGGTGTCGAGAGGGTTGGCGTGCGGGCTATTTAGGGGTTTTGGTGTGTGTCACCGTAATTGCGTGAAACATTCCCCGCGTTCCAAAAGTAAGTGCAACAGGGCATTTTCCTGTTGGCTGAAATGGGAGCGGAGCGATGGGAAAGGGCTACGAACATCTGAGCTATGCCGAGCGGTTGACGATCAGCGATGGTCACCGTGCCGGATTGAGCAAGGCGGAGATCGCGCGCAGGCTGAACCGGCATCGATCGACGATCGGCCGCGAGTTGCGGCGTCCCTGTCTGTATCCGGCCGCAAGCTATGATCCCTCCAACGCCTATTTCGGCGCCGTGCGGCGCCGCTCGGAAAGCCGGACCGGCGCGCGCAAGTTGCGCCCCGACACGAGGTTGTTCGATACCGTCACCAGCCATCTGCGCGAAGGCTGGTCGCCGCTCCAGATTGCCGGCAGACTGCGCCGCATGGACGCCACCGATAGCCCCGGCACCGTCTGCCACGAGACCATCTATGGCGCTTTGTACGCGCTGCCGCGCGGCGAGCTGCGCCGCGAACTGCTCGCCGCCTTGCGCCAGGGGCGGCAGAACCGCCGACCGCGCTCGCGCGGCACCGACCGGCGTGGCTTCGTCACCGATGATGTCAAGATCACTGAACGGCCACAGGAAATCGCCGAGCGCCTGATCCCCGGCCACTGGGAGGGCGATCTCATCAAGGGCGCCGCCAACCGCTCCGCCGTCGGCACGCTGGTCGAGCGCACCAGCCGTCTCGTCCTGCTCGCCCGCATGGATGCGTTCGATGCCGAGACCACCCGCTGCGCCTTCGAACGCGCCTTCGACCAGATCCCCGCCGCGCTGCGCAAGACACTCACCTATGATCGCGGCACCGAAATGGCCCGCCACGCCGAGCTAACCCGCAACACCGGAATCAAGGTCTACTTCGCCGATCCCTACAGTCCCTGGCAACGCGGACGCAACGAGAAAGCCAACGGCCTGATCCGCCAGTACCTGCCCAAGGGGACTGACCTGTCACCCTTCACACAGCGCGAGTTGAACGAGATCGCCGAACGCCTCAACAACAGGCCGCGCAAGGTGCTCGATTTCCAGACGCCCAACCAAGTGTTCCAGCAACTGATCGCCAGCGCCAGCGCTATTGCCGACAGTGTTGCACTTCAAAGTTGACACCGCCATTAAATGCAGAACGGGCGGCCCTTTCGAGCCGCCCGACCGCTTTACTTGTTGGACAATGCGAGTCAGTTCAGGCGGCGATTGCCAAGAACTGCCCGTGCGTCACGTCATAATCCCTGCGCGCGTCTTCATGGCTGAAGAATGAACGTGCAGACATGCACAGGACCAATCCCTGATCGCTGATAATGTACCAGCGCCAGTTGTAGTCCATGTCCATGTGAAACATGGGATTGACGATACACATGTGGCTTCTCCTCAAAGGATGGGCCTCGAAACTCGGATATCGTCTCTGGTCGAAGGTCCGTTAGGATCTGATATGTCGGGTTCTGGGTTCTTATGGTTCCGCCCTCCGACAGGGATCATGGAGCTAAGGTCCGTGGCAGACAGATGATCACCGAGCGTTGCTTGGGGATTCTCTCAGGTCATCGGATAGCACCTCCTTCTGCCCTGCGGCGTGCCGTAAAGCGGCATTTCGTGAACGGCCGTCATCTGATGGAGCGACCAATGAATTGAAAATCGGATCTCTGATTCCGCTTCGGAAAGAGTCGTTTGGGACACGGTGTCAGGGTTGACGAAAGAATATCGGCCCTGACACCGTCCGCGAGAGGGGATCTTACTCCGCCGCAATCCCCGCCTTGGAGAACATGTCGCCCTCGCCGACACCCGCCACGCCCGCATCCTCGTTCGCCGCCGGGCCGGCCTTGGCCTTTTGGCGCTTGTCGAAGCCGTCCCACACCTCATTCCAGTTACCGCGCGTCGCGGCCTTGGAATATTCGGTGGCGCGCTGTTCGAAGAAGTTGGCGTGCTCGACGCCGTTGAGCATCGGCGCGAGCCACGGCAGGGGGTGCTCGTCGATCATGTAGATCGGCTTCATGCCGAGCTGCCCCAGCCGCCAGTCGGCGATGTAGCGGATATACTTCTTGATCTCCTTGGGCGTCATGCCGTTGACCGGGCCCATCTCGAAGGCGAGATCGATGAAATTATCCTCGAGCCGCACCGTCGTCTGGCACATGTCCATGATGTCGGAGCGCACCGACTTGGTCAGGCAATCGCGTTCCTTGCAGAAGGCGTGGAACAGCTTGATGATGCCCTCGCAGTGCAGGCTCTCGTCGCGGATCGACCAGGTGACGATCTGGCCCATGCCCTTCATCTTGTTGAAGCGCGGGAAGTTCATCAGCATCGCGAAGCTGGCGAAGAGCTGCAGCCCCTCGGTGAAGCCGCCGAACATCGCCAGCGTCTTGGCGATGTCCTCGTCGGTGTCGACGCCGAAGGTCTGCAGATAGTCGTGCTTGTCCTTCATCTCGCTATATTCGAGGAAGGCGCCATATTCGCTCTCGGGCATGCCGATCGTGTCGAGCAGGTGGCTGTACGCCGCGATGTGCACCGTCTCCATGTTGGAGAAGGCGGCGAGCATCATCTTGATCTCGGTCGGCTTGAAGATGCGGCCATATTTCTCATGGTAGCAATCCTGCACCTCGACATCGGCCTGGGTGAAGAAGCGGAAGATCTGCGTCAGCAGGTTGCGCTCGTGATCCGACAGCTTCTGCGCCCAGTCGCGGCAATCCTCGCCGAGCGGCACTTCCTCGGGCATCCAGTGGATCTGCTGCTGACGCTTCCAGAACTCGAACGCCCAGGGGTATTCGAACGGCTTGTACTGCTTGCGGGCTTCGGTGAGGGACATGGGCTTACTCCGGTCGATCGTCAGATAAGGTGGTGAAGGGCGAAATCGGTGAACAGCATCAGGCCCGCTGCGAACAACAGGCCGCCGAGAAGGCGCGTGGCGAAAGGGTTGGAGACCGGGCCGTTTGGCCAGAAGAACCAGTTGACGCCCCACGCCATGAAAAACAGGCCCTGAGTACCATCCAGCCATACCCGCGTCGTACCAAGCAGATAATGCGCGGCTAACGCGATCAGCATCGCGACCGCCGTCGCTCTTACGAGTAGCTCCGCCGCGAGCAGGTAGCGCAGCGGCGCGAGGTTGGCGTAAGCGCGGACGACCGTCATCGTACGCTCCCCGCCGAGCCCGGGAACCCCCAGAGTTGATGGTAGACGCCGATCAGGGCGATGAGCAGCAACGTCACCCCCATGGCGCGGGCGAAAGCGGGACGCATGCCGGGTATGTCATGCGGATCGGCAAGGATGAACACGCCGAGCAGCGCGAAGAACGCGACGCTGATCCAGTAGCTCCAGTGCGGCGGCTTGAACCCGACCAGATTCTCGACCGCGAGCACCGTACCTCCGGCCGCCACCGGCACCAGCCAGCGCATCCAGCCGATCCGGGAACGAGCCATCACCGCGCCCCCCACGACCAGAGCGAGGCCGCGAAGCCGCCGAGGATGATCGCGAAGGCGGCGAACATCGTGGCCGATATGCGCTTGCCGTAGCGACCCGCCTCGCTGTGCACCGGGCGCGACAGGATGATGGTGGCGCTGATCGCGCAGAGGCCGGCGACGGCGGCCATGACGAGCGGAGCGCGCGCGATCATGCCGCGTTCCGGGGCGGGAAAGCGGCGGCGGGGGCATCGCGGCCATGGCCTTGCGACGGTTTTGCGGTCATGATGGCATGACCGATGCGACCAATGCGCGACCCGCGCGTTGGGGGCACGCAACCGTAACAAAGGAGCTATCACCATGGCCGATGCAAGCGCGATCAGAGCACATATGGAAGTCATCGGCGCCGACGGCGTCCATGTCGGCACGGTCGACAAGGTCGAGGGCGAGCGCATCAAGCTGACCAAGCAGGACAGCGGCGCCGGGCGCCATATGGGCCACCATCACTACATCTCGGTCGGCCTGGTCGCCGATGTCGAGGGCGACAAGGTGCGGCTCAGCGCCAATGGCGATGTCGCCGTGACCTTCGAGGAAGAGGCGTAGGCGACTCATTCCCTCTCCCCCTGTGGGAGAGGGAGGGGCCCGCTGCCGAAGGCAGTGGGAGGGTGAGGGGGACTGACGCGGACGTCGCGTTCCGGACTCCCCCTCATCCGGCGCTTCGCGCCACCTTCTCCCACAAGGGGAGAAGGAATGTGCGCCGCGATCGTTGCAATGACGCCCTCGACATTCGCCAGCACATCGTTGTTCCAGAAGCGCACCACGCGATAGCCCTCACCCTCGAGGAATCGCGTGCGCGTTGCGTCATACCCTTCGGCCTCGGCATGCTGACCACCATCGACTTCGACGATCAGCTTCGCCGCGTGCGAGCAGAAGTCGGCGAAGTACCGACCCATCGGGACCTGGAAACGGAATTTCACGTGCGGGAACGCTTCGCGCAGTGCGCGCCATAGCCTCGCCTCGGCGTCGGTGGCGTTGCGGCGCAGTGCCCGCGAACG
>JBBRSX010000228.1:0-6931 GCA_038244925.1 Hyphomicrobiales bacterium
AATCTGTCGCTAGTTTGAATTCACTTTTCGACAAGGGGCGGCGGCGGTGCAGGATGCACCGAAAGGCCGGGGCTGGTTTCTGGGACAAGGGAGGGACGGGATGGCCAAAACCGTCCTGATCGTCGAAGACAACGAGCTCAATATGAAGCTCTTTCGCGATCTGTTGGAAGCGCATGGCTATCAGACCTCCGGCACCAGCAACGGTTTCGAGGCGCTCGACCTCGTCCGCAAGTTGCGCCCCGATCTGATCCTGATGGATATCCAGCTTCCGCAAGTGTCCGGTCTCGAAGTGACGCGCTGGATCAAGGACGATCCGGAACTGCGCGCCATTCCGGTGGTGGCGGTGACGGCATTTGCGATGAAGGGCGACGAGGAACGCATCCGCGAGGGCGGCTGCGAGGCGTATTTGTCCAAACCAATTTCAGTCGGCAAGTTTATTGAAACGGTGCGGCGTTTTATCGGTTAGTAGGAGTGAGTTTCGATGTCTGCGCGTATCCTGGTCGTCGATGACGTTGCTGCCAACGTCAAGCTTTTGGAAGCCCGTCTGTCGGCCGAATATTTCGACGTGCTGACCGCTTCCAACGGCGCCGAGGCGCTGGATATCTGCTCGCGCGCCGAATGCGACATCATCCTGCTCGACGTCATGATGCCCGACATGGACGGTTTCGAGGTTTGCCGCCGGCTGAAGTCCAACCCGGCCACGCATTACATTCCGGTGGTAATTGTCACCGCGCTCGACAGCGCGGCCGATCGCGTCCGTGGGCTGGAAGCCGGGGCCGACGATTTCCTGACCAAGCCGGTGTCCGACGTGGTGCTGATCGCGCGCGTACGTTCGTTGACGAGATTGAAGATGATGACGGATGAGCTGCGCATGCGCGCCATCACCTCGCTGGAAATCGGCATGGAAGCGCCGGAGCGCAGCGCGGTCGCCGACAAGGGCGTCGGCGGGCGTATCCTGCTGGTCGACGACCGGCCGTCGTCCTACGAGCGGCTGGCGCCGATCCTTTCCACCGAGCATACCGTCGATGTCGAGACCAACCCCGCGGAAGCCTTGTTCCACGCCGCCGACGGCAACTACGATCTCCTGATCGTCTCGCTTAGCCTGGAAAATTACGACGGCCTGCGGCTCTGCAGCCAGGCGCGCTCGCTGGAGCGCACCCGCCAGATGCCGATTTTGGCCATTTCCGATGCCGACAACAACGCGCGGCTGCTGCGCGGGCTCGAAATCGGCGTCAACGACTACCTGTTGCGCCCGGTCGACAAGAACGAACTGCTGGCGCGGGCGCGCACCCAGATCCGCAAGCGCCGCTACACCGATCACCTGCGCGACAACGTGCAGAACTCGATCGAAATGGCGATCACCGATGCGCTGACCGGCCTGCACAACCGCCGCTACATGGAAAGCCATCTGGCGACGCTGGCCGAGCAGGCCTCGAGCCGCGGCAAGCCGTTGGCGCTGATGATCCTCGACATCGATTTCTTCAAGGCCATCAACGACAGTTACGGCCACGATGCCGGCGACGACGTGCTGCGCGAATTCGCGGTGCGGATCCGCAAGTCGATCCGCGGCATCGATCTCGCGTGCCGTTATGGCGGCGAGGAGTTCGTGATCGTGATGCCGGAAACCGATCTCCACGTCGCCGGCATGGTGGCGGAACGGCTGCGGCGTTCGATCGCGGGCGAGACCTTTGCCGTCAACAAGGGTACCAAGCGCATCGAGGTCACGATCTCGATCGGGCTGACGACGCTGGAGCGCAAGGGCGAGGCGGTCGCCGACGTGCTCAAGCGCGCCGACACCGCGCTGTACCGTGCCAAGCATGACGGCCGCAACCGGGTGGTTTCCGCGGCGGCGTAGGGCCCGGGCATAAAATCGCGAAAACAACCCCATGCAAAGTAGGATGGGGGTCGACTTGAGCAGCAGCGTCAGGCGATGGCCCTGGCGCCTTGCCTCACCGTCTCATACGCCAGCCGCTTGAACTCGAACGAGAACGGATGGACGAACGCCATCTGGCGCTGCGCCATCATCACGCCGGCCATGTTGCGCTTCGGCGAGATCCACCATTGCGTGCCGGCGACGCCGCCCCAGTAGAATTCGCCTGCCGCATCGGGATGATCGAACGCTGAGGGCTTCAGGATCAGCCCGCCGGCCAACCCATGCGCCTTGCCGGGCTGCTCGCCCATCATCGCGAAGCGAATCCACTGGCCGTCCGGCAACTGGTTGGTCATCATCAGCGCAATGGTTTCCGGCTTGAGCAGGGTGGGGCCGCCGGGCAGCAGGCTTCGGATCAACGCCACCATGTCTGGCATCGTCGAGACCAGACCGCCACCGCCGTTGAGGCGCGCGACAGGATGCAGATAGGCACCGGGGAAGGGCGCGTTGTCGGTCCGGGTGAGGCCTGGCTTCATCGGATCCATCAGGTCGGCGCCAGCGTAATAGGCGACGAGCCGACCCTGATCCTTCTGCGGCACGACGAAGCCGGTGTCCACCATGTCGAGCGGATCGAGAATCCGCGCCTTGATGAAGGCGTCGAAGCTCTGGCCGCTGATGACCTCGACCAGTCGCGCCACGACGTCGATCGCCAGCGAGTATTCCCATGACGTTCCCGGCTGATAGATGAGCGGCAGCCCGGCCAGCACGTCGACCATCTGTGCCAGCGTGGTCATGGGATTGTGGACGCCGCGTTCGTTGAGCGCCTTGAAGATGACGGTGCCGGGATCGAAAAAGCCGTAGCTCAGACCGGAGCTGTGGCTCAGGAGCTGACGGATGGTGATCGAGCCCTTCGCCGGGTCAGTATCATCCAGCGAGGTCGCGCCCGGGCGCAGCACCTTCCGATTTCCGAGCTGCGGAATGAATTTCTCGATCGGGTCGTCGAGCCCGAATTTGCCTTCCTCGAACAGCAGCAGCGCCGCGCAGGAGGTGATCAGCTTGGTGTTGGAGAAAACGCGGAAGATGTGGTCAGCGCGCAGCAGCGTCCTGGCTTCCTTGTCGGCCCATCCAACGTAATTCACATCGACCAGATCGCGGCCGACCATGACCGCGGACGAAATGCCGGAAAGCAGGTTGTTGTCGATATAGCGCTGCATGGCGGCGTGGGCCGGTTTGAAGTCGTAGCCGTTCGCCGTTACTTTCAGGTCTTCCATGGTGTTTCCTCTGCTGCCGCTTTCTTATGGCAGAGGTAACTACCATACTGCTCCATCGAAAGGCCACGGCCCATGGGGTCGGAGCTTAAGTCGGGGAAGATGGCCGGGGCGTTTTCGTCGCAGGTTGCGGCTTCAGTACGGCCGCATCCGCGCCGACCTTTACCCCAGCGTTCTTGAGCAACACCGTTGCGGCCTGTTTGGCGGCGCGCGCCATCGCGGGGTCGTTGCGGACCAGATTCTGCGCGATCGAGCCGTCGACCAGCAGCGCGAGCTGTGTCGCCAGCTCCTCGGCGTCGACGACACCGATCTGCACCAGCAGATTGCGAAACCAGAGCCGGCGGCTCTCCTTGAAGTCGATCGCGATTTTGCGCACCGCCTGATCCTCGCTGCCGAGTTCGGCGACTGCGTTGACGAAGGGACAGCCGCGAAAATCCTTCGAGGCGAATCGCCGCTCCAGCGAATCGAAGGTCGCGAGAATCTGCTCGGCGGGCGGCTTGTCCGATGGCCGCGGCGTCACGAAGCGGCGCTCGAGATAGGCCGCGATCAGCGCGTCTTTCGACGGAAAATGATTGTAGAGCGTGCGTTTGCTGATGCCGATTTCGGCCGCGATGGTGTCGACGCCAACAGCACGAATACCCTGCAGATAGAACAGTTTGTCGGCGGTCTCGAGTATCCGGTCCTTCATGGAAGGTTTTGTGGAAGTTTTGGGCGGCGGGGGAGGCATGCGAATACGCAGGTCCGTTTGTCTTGACAGTACGAGCACCTTATAGCCTAGTTACACAGGTCTGTGTACCCATTTCAGACCCCAAACGCAGGACACGGATTTCGTGCCGCGGCCCCTAGGGAGAACAAGAACAATGCCGCAAGCGACGTCGTTGATGCAGGCCCTGCGCCCCACATTGCCTATCCTGATCGGCGCGTCGCTGATGCTGACGCTCAGCATGGGCCTGCGGCAGAGTTTCGGCATCTTCATGCAGCCGCTGACGCACGACATCGGGATTTCGGTGACGCAGTTCACACTGGCGCTGGCCGTGCAAAATCTTGCCTGGGGTTTTCTGCAGCCGGTGGCCGGCGCCATGACGGTGCGCTACGGCTTCCGTCCGATCATGATCGTGGGCTCGCTGATGTATATCGTGGGCCTTGTCTTGATGGCGACCGCGCACGGGATGATTCCGATTCTGATCGGCGCCGGCCTGCTGATCGGCTTCTCGCTTGCGTGCACGGCGAACGCGATTGCGATGTCGGTGTCGGCGCGCGCCGTGCCCGCGGCGGTCCGCAGCACCGTGATGGGCATGGTCTCGGCGGCGGGATCGCTCGGGGCATTGGTGTCCGCGCCGCTCGGGCAGATGTTGAATGAAGGTTTTGGCTGGCGGGCGGGCGTCGCCGGCTTTGTCGTCCTGTCGCTGTTCATGCTGCCGGCCGCGTGGTACGCGGGTCGGGCCGACAAGATTCCGTTGCCGCCCAAGGCCGCCGACGACATCGGTGACGCTTCGGCTGCGACGGCCGCCAAGATCGCTTTCGGCAATGCATCGTTCATGGTGATGACCTGCGCCTATTTCGTCTGCGGCATGCAGCTCGTCTTCCTCACCACGCATCTGCCGTCCTATCTCCTGATCTGCGGTCTCGATCCGATGCTGAGCGCGCAGACGCTCGGCATGATCGGCGGCTTCAATGTGCTCGGCAGTTTGTTTTTTGGCTGGGCCGGCCAGCGGTGGAACAAGCTGGCGCTGCTCGGCGGCATGTACATCGTCCGCTCCATCGCGCTGGCCTGGTATTTCACGCTGCCGGCGACGCCGGAGACCACGCTGCTGTTCGGCGCGATCATGGGCTTCCTCTGGATGGGGGTAGGGCCGCTGGTCGCAGGCGCCGTCGCCGAAATGTTCGGCCTGAAATGGCAGGCGATGATCCAGGGGCTGGCCTTCATGAGCCATCAACTCGGCAGCTTCCTCGGCGCCTATGGCGGCGGCCTGATCTATGATCAGCTCGGCTCCTACACCATGGCGTGGCGGGTCGGCGTGGCGCTGGGCCTCGCCGGCGGCATCATCCAGGTTGCGTTCGCGCTGATCCGGCCAAGCCAGCCGCCGCAGATGCAGCCCGCATAGCTGGACATGAAAACGGGGCCCTGCGGCCCCGTTGAAGAATGGCCCGCCGCGCCACTGCTATTCCGCGGCCTGACGCCGTTCCAGAACAGCCAAAACTTCCAGCGGATCGGTTCGGCGCCGGTAGTCGACATTGGTGTCGGCGAAGACGATCACCCCGTCCGGACCGATCACATAGGTCGCCGATAGCGGCAGCGACCAATTGCCGGGCGAACCGTTCTTGGACGGAATATCCAGCTTGAAGCCGTCATAGGCGGCGCGCAATTCGTCGGTGAATTCATAGACCAGACCAAAGGCCTTGCCGACCTTTTGTCCGACATCGCTCAGGACCGGAAAGGTCAGCGCATTCTTCTCGGTCGTGCTGAGCGTGTCATCCGGCTTCTCCGGGCTGATCGCTACGATGCTGGCGCCGGCCGCGACGATCCGCGGCAGCACGTCCTGATACGCCTTGAGTTCGAGATTGCAGTAGGGGCACCAGCCGCCGCGGTAAAACGTGACGATGACCGGGCCTTTCGCCAGCAGCGGCGCAACGTCGAACGTCTTGCCGACGGCATCCGGCAACACGATGGCGGGCGCGCGGTCGCCGACCTGCCTGGCGTTCTGGCCGAGGCCGGTCGCTTTCAAATGCGCGATATGGCGCTCCATGACGGCTTGCCGCTCGGGCGGTACGCGCTGCTTCCAGCCGGCCAGGAATTCGTCGAGTTGTTGCGATAATGTTGAAGCCATCTTTTTCCTCCCAGGATCTATCGCTGGTCGTTCCAGCCGTCAGTGAATTGATTGGTCGAGAAGTGCGAGCGCCGGGCGCGCCATGCCGTCCAGTAGTGCGCGTTCCGGGCGTGACCGCGCCGCGACCCGAATGCCGAGTACGATGCCGAGGAAATGGCTGGCGGTGTCGCGCGCGTCGATCGTTGCCTGGATTTCTCCGGCCCGCTGTCCACGCTCCAGAGAGCGCAGGAAAAACATCTCGATTTCCTGCAAATAAGACGCGATCACCTCACGCAATTCGGCATCGTGCGGCGAGATTTCCAGCGCGGAATTGACGATCAGGCAGCCGCGGCGTTGCTTGTCCTTGATCGAGCGTTCGATCAGTTCCTGCAGGAACAGCTGGATGGCCGATTTGCCGGAAGCTTCCCGGTCCAGACGTTCGATGCGCTCGCGCATCCAGCGCTCCGCATATCTTCCCAGCGCCCGCGCAAAGAGTGCGCGTTTGTCGCCGAAGGTGTTGTAGAGGCTGGGGCCGTTGATCCCCATTTCCTCGGCGAGATCGCGCACCGACGTTGCCTCGAATCCGCGCCGCCAGAAGCACTGCATGGCGACATCGAGAACTTTTTCCTCGTCGAACGCACGGGGGCGGGCCATGTGGACAGTTCCGGGATGACAGGACGGATCGGGCCGGGAGGCCCGCCTCTCAAAACAGTCTATCCCGGATATTGTATCGACCGCAACAAAATGATGTGGCAGGTGATCGCACAAATGAAAACGGGGCCCAATGGGCCCCGTTTTAGTCTGCAGCTATCCGCAATTCTTACTTGATTTTGGATTCCTTGAACTCGACGTGCTTGCGCGCGACCGGGTCGTACTTCTTCTTGACCATCTTGTCGGTCATGGTGCGCGAATTCTTCTTGGCGACGTAATAGAAGCCGGTGTCCGCCGTGGAAACGAGCTTGACCTTGATGGTGACCGCTTTGGCC
>JBBRSX010000229.1:0-6884 GCA_038244925.1 Hyphomicrobiales bacterium
CAACTGATCAACGGCCTCGTGCTCGGCTCGATCTACGGCCTGATCGCCATCGGCTACACCATGGTCTATGGCATCGTCGGCATGATCAATTTCGCCCATGGCGATATTTTCATGATCGGCGGCTTCATCGCACTGATCACGTTCCTGATCCTGGTCTCGTTCGGCCTGACCGCGATCCCGCTGATCCTGCTGATCGTGCTGCTGGTCTCGATGGCGGTCACCGCGCTCTACGGCTGGACCATCGAACGCATCGCCTACCGGCCGCTGCGGCACTCGTTCCGACTGGCGCCGATGCTGTCGGCGATCGGCATGTCGTTCGTGCTGACCAACTACTCGCAGATTGCACAGGGCGCGCGCGTCAAGCCGGTTCCGCCGATCATCACCGGCGGTTACACGCTGCATGAGGGCGCGGGTGGGTTTGCGGTGCAGCTGTCCAACATCCAGATCGTCGTTGTCGTCACCACCGTCGTGCTGCTGGCGCTGTTCACCTGGCTGGTTTCGAGTACCCGGCTCGGCCGCGACATGCGCGCCTGCGAGCAGGACCAGACGATGGCGTCGCTGCTGGGTGTCGATGTCGACCGCACCATCTCGATGACCTTCGTGATCGGCGCAGCACTCGCAGCCGTCGCCGGCATGATGTACCTGCTCTATTACGGGCTGGTCGATTTCTTCATGGGCTTCGTCGCCGGGATCAAGGCGTTCACCGCCGCCGTGCTCGGCGGCATCGGCTCGCTGCCCGGCGCGATGCTGGGCGGGCTGCTGATCGGCCTGATCGAGACGCTGTGGTCGGCCTACTTCTCGGTCGAATACAAGGACGTCGCGGCGTTCTCGATCCTGATCATCGTGCTGATTTTCCTTCCGACCGGCCTGCTCGGCCGGCCCGAAGTCGAAAAAGTCTGACGGGCCGCCGCGTGAGCGCACCCCTCGCCGCATCCAAACAAACCTCGCGCGCGCCGGGTGTTGCCTTCATCTTCAAGAAAGCCCTGATCAGCGCGCTGGTGGCGCTGGTGCTGTTCTCGCTGATGATCGGGGTGCGCACCGAGGCCGGCCCGCAGGGACAGTTGATCTATTGGACCAGGTTCGGCGATCTCGCCGCCATGGTCGCCACGGTTTTCGGCGGCAGCATCGTCGTCGAACTGCTGCGGCAATGGTGGGGGCCGATCGGCACCGTCAGGGTGGTCCCGGCACCGGTGCAGTCGGCGTTGTCGTTTGCCGGCCGCATGGTCGCGCCGGTGCTGCTGGTCTTCACGTTTCTGGTGCCTGTCATCTTCTACGACCAGCGCTACATTCTCGACCTCGGCATTCTCGTGCTGACCTACGTGATGCTGGGTTGGGGACTGAACGTGGTGGTCGGCCTCGCCGGCCTGCTCGACCTCGGCTATGTCGCCTTCTACGCGGTCGGCGCCTACTCCTACGCGCTGCTGGCGACCAATTTTGGGCTCTCGTTCTGGGTCTGCCTGCCGCTCGCCGGCATCCTCGCCGCGTTCTGGGGCGTGCTGCTCGGCTTTCCCGTGCTGCGGCTGCGCGGCGACTATCTCGCCATCGTGACGCTGGCGTTCGGCGAGATCATCCGCCTCGTCATCATCAACTGGCAGAGCCTGACCGGCGGCCCCAACGGTATCAGCGGCATTCCGCGCCCGAGTTTCTTTGGCATTCCGCTGTCGCCGGGCGAGGACGGGCTTGCTGCCCGGCTCGGCATCGAGTTTTCCCCGACCCACCGCATCGTATTCCTTTTCTACCTGATCCTGGCGCTGGCGCTGCTGACGAACTGGGTCACGATCCGGCTGCGACGCCTGCCGATCGGTCGCGCCTGGGAGGCGCTGCGCGAGGACGAAGTCGCTTGCCGCGCGCTCGGCATCAACACCACCACGACCAAGCTGACGGCGTTTGCCACCGGCGCGATGTTCGGCGGCTTTGCCGGCGCGTTCTTTGCCACACGACAAGGTTTTATCAGCCCGGAATCCTTCACTTTCCAGGAATCGGCGCTGGTGCTGGCGATCGTGGTGCTGGGCGGCATGGGTTCGCAGCTCGGCGTGGCGCTGGCGGCCTTGGCGATGATCGGCGGCTTCGAGCTGTTTCGCGGGTTTGACCAGTACCGCATGCTGGTGTTCGGCATCGCGATGGTGCTGCTGATGATCTGGCGGCCGCGCGGGCTGATCGGCCATCGCGCGCCGACCGTGTTCCTGGAGCGCAATCAGGCGATCTCGTCCGACCTCGTCAAGGAGGGACACGGATGAGTGGCGATCCCATCCTGTCGGTCGATCATCTGTCGATGCGCTTTGGCGGCATCGTCGCTGTCAACGAACTCACGTTCAGCGCCGAGCGGCGCAAGATTACCGCGCTGATCGGCCCGAACGGCGCCGGCAAGACCACCGTGTTCAACTGCATCACCGGTTTCTACACCCCGACCTCGGGCGTCATCCGGCTGTCGCACGACGACGGCCGTACCATGCAGCTCGAACGGCTGAACGATTTTCGAATTTCAAAAATCGCCCGGGTCGCCCGCACCTTCCAGAACATCCGGCTGTTTCCCGGCATGACGGCGCTGGAAAACCTGATGGTGGCGCAGCACAACGCGCTGATGCGCGCCTCCGGGTTGACGTTTCTGGGCCTGATCGGCGCGCCATCGTGGCGCAAGGCCGAGGCGCACGCGATCGATCTGGCGCAATCCTGGCTCGACCGCATCGGCCTGCTGGAGCGCGCCGACGATGCCGCCGGCAACCTGCCCTATGGCGATCAGCGCCGTCTGGAAATCGCGCGCGCGATGTGCACCGAGCCGGCTTGGCTCTGCCTCGACGAGCCCGCCGCCGGCCTGAACGCGCGCGAAAGTGCTGCGTTGAGCGAATTATTGCTGTCGATCCGCGCCGACCAGGGCACCTCGATCCTCCTCATCGAACACGACATGTCGGTGGTGATGGAAATCTCCGACCAAGTCGTGGTGATGGACTACGGCGTCAAGATCGCCGAAGGCACGCCGCAAGCGGTTCGCGACGATCCCAAGGTGATCGCCGCCTATCTCGGCGCCGACGAGGAAGAAGCCATCGCCGTGATGGAGAGCGGAACGTGAGCGCCTCCCCCACAACACCCCTGCTCGCGGTGCGCTCCCTGCGCGCGTCCTACGGCAAGATCGAGGCGCTGAAGGGCGTCGATATCGAGATCAACGCCGGCGAGATCGTGGCGTTGATCGGCGCCAACGGCGCCGGCAAGTCGACGCTGATGATGACGATTTTTGGCAGGCCCCGCGCCCGCGCAGGGCAGATCGAATATGACGGCCGCGACATCACCGATGTGCCGACGCACGAAATCGCGCGGATGCGCATCGCCCAGTCGCCCGAGGGTCGACGGATTTTCCCGCGCATGAGCGTGGCGGAAAACCTGCAGATGGGCGCCGACGCCACCGATTCAAGCGAAGCCGAACGCGCCAGCGGACTGGAGCGTGTCCTGACACTGTTTCCGCGGCTGAAGGAACGCATGACCCAGCGCGGCGGCACGCTGTCCGGCGGCGAACAGCAGATGCTGGCGATCGGCCGCGCTTTGATGAGCCGCCCTCGTCTGTTGATGCTGGATGAACCGTCGCTGGGGCTGGCCCCCCTGATCGCGCGACAGATTTTTGACGCGATCCGGACCCTGAACCGGCAGGACGGCCTCACTGTGCTGATTGTCGAACAGAACGCCAACCATGCGCTGAAACTCGCCCATCGCGGCTATGTCATGGTCAACGGCCTGATCACGCTGTCGGGCACGGGAAGCGAATTGCTGCAGCGCCCCGAAATCCGCGCCGCCTATCTGGAAGGCGGCCGGCGGGGGTAACGCCCGGGGGGCGAAAACTGCGGCAAGATGCTGCGAATGGACCATCGGTTTGCCCGAAAATTGCCGATGACTTCGCGCTAAAATCAGCCGACAATAGTCCCGATTTTCGTACCCGGCCCGCCGGGTACTTCCTGAAATCGACCACCCCGCGAGGATACCTCATGAAATCACTGAAACTCATCGGCCTGGCATTGGGCGCATCGCTGGCGCTATCGGCAAGCGCGCTGGCGCAGGACATCCCCGTCGGCGTGGCGGGCCCGATGACAGGCGGCGAATCCGCGTTCGGCCGGCAGATGAAGAACGGCGCCGAACAGGCCGTGGAAGATCTCAACAAGGCCGGCGGCGTGCTCGGCAAGAAGCTGGCGCTGCAGGTCGGCGACGACGCCTGCGACCCCAAGCAGGCCCGCTCGGTCGCGGAAAAATTCGCCAGTTCCAAGGTCCCGTTCGTGGCGGGTCATTATTGCTCTTCGTCGTCGATCCCGGCCTCGGAGGCCTATGCCGACGGCAACGTGCTGCAGATTACGCCGGCCTCGACCAACCCGCTGTTCACTGAGCGCAAGCTCTGGAACGTGGCGCGCGTCTGCGGCCGCGACGATCAGCAGGGCCTGGTCGCTGCCGAGTACATTATCAAGAACTACAAGGGCAAGAACGTCGCCATCCTCAACGACAAGACCACCTACGGCAAGGGTCTCGCGGATGAAACCAAGAAGGCGCTGAACAAGGCCGGCTTCACCGAAAAGATGTTCGAATCCTACAACAAGGGCGACAAGGATTTTAACGCCATCGTGTCGCGGCTGAAGCGCGACAACATCGATCTGGTGTATGTCGGCGGTTACCATCAGGAGTCCGGGTTGATCGTGCGGCAGATGCGCGACCAGGGCCTCAAGACCGTGCTGATGGCCGGCGACGCGCTCGCCGACAAGGAGTTCGCCTCGATCACCGGCCCCGCCGGCGAAGGCACGCTGTTCACCTTCGGCCCCGATCCGCGCAACAAGCCGACCGCGAAAGCGATCGTCGAGCGCTTCAAGGCCAAGAACATCGATCCCGAAGGCTACACTCTTTATACCTACGCCGCGATGCAGGTCTGGTCGCAGGCCGCGACGAAGGCCGGCACCACCGATCCGAAGAAGGTCATGGACGCCATCAAGGCCGGCGCCTGGGACACCGTGATTGGCAAGCTTGAGTTCGACGCCAAGGGCGACATCAAGCAGCTCGATTACGTCGTCTACAAATGGGACGCCAAGGGCAACTACACCGAGATCAATCCCAAGGGCTCCTGAACAAGGGGTCCTGATCAAGGTCTCCGGAAAATTTTAGATAAGGTTTTCCACGTTCCCTGATTGGAACCGCAAACGCCCCGGCTCGCCGGGGCGTTTTTGTTTTTGCGATGGGAATATTTCGTGCGCCCGGGAACTTGTTGTTCCCAGCCGAATTGGAACCTCGGGCAGAGTTCCATGTCATTGATTTTACGCCTGTTCCCGCTTGATTTGCGGCCGGGCACCCGGTTGTATCGCTGCAGAATCAATCACACCTGCTGTTGGATTCGCGCTGCTGAGGAGACATCATGAGTGAGCTTTCCCCCGGAGCAACGTCATCACGCGTCTCCAGGCGCAAGCCAGCCCCGAACGGCAAACCCGACGCGAAGTCCGATCCGATGCAGGATTTGCTGCACGCGTTGCAGGCGATGCGCGCCGGCGATTTTTCGGTGCGGATGACCGGCGATCACATCGGCATCGAGGGCAAGATTGCCGACACTTTCAACGAAATTGCCGCCGCCAACCAGCGCATGGCGCAACAGCTCGAGCGCGTCGGCCAGGTCGTCGGCCGTGAGGGCAAGACGCGTCAGCGCGTCAAATTCGATCTCGCCAGCGGTTCGTGGGCCGACATGGAAGGCTCGGTCAACACACTGATCGACGATCTGCTGTGGCCGACCCGCGAAGTGACGCGTGCGGTCGCGGCGGTCGCGCAGGGTGACCTGCTGCAGACAGTAAAACTCGACGTTGACGGCCGCCCGCTCGGCGGCGAATTTCTGCAGTCGGCCACCATCGTCAACACCATGATCAAGCAGCTCAGCGTGTTCACCTCCGAGGTGACGCGTGTGGCGCGGGAGGTCGGCACCGAGGGCAAGCTCGGCGGCCAGGCCCAGGTGCCTGAAGTGACCGGCGTCTGGAAGGACCTGACCGAGAGCGTCAACTCGATGGCCAACAACCTGACCGGCCAGGTCCGCAACATCGCCGAGGTCACCATCGCGGTGGCCAATGGCGATTTGTCGAAGAAGATCACGGTCGACGTCCGCGGCGAGATACTGCAGCTCAAGGAAGCCATCAACACGATGGTGGACCAGCTTCGCTCGTTTGCTTCCGAAGTGACGCGCGTCGCCCGCGAAGTCGGCACCGACGGCAAGCTCGGCGGTCAGGCCATCGTCCCCGGCGTCGCCGGCACCTGGAAGGACCTCACCGACTCCGTCAACGCGATGTGCGGCAACTTGACCGCACAGGTCCGCAACATCGCCAACGTCACCACCGCGGTCGCCCGCGGCGACCTTTCGCGAAAAATCACGGTGGACGTACGCGGCGAAATTCTGGAGTTGAAAGACACCATCAACACGATGGTCGACCAGCTCAACTCGTTCGCTTCCGAAGTGACGCGCGTCGCGCGCGAAGTCGGCACCGAAGGCAAGCTCGGCGGTCAGGCCCAGGTCCCCGGCGTCGCCGGCACCTGGAAAGACCTCACCGACAACGTCAACTTCATGGCCTCCAACCTGACCGCACAGGTCCGCAACATCGCCGACGTCGCCACCGCCATCGCCGGCGGCGACCTGTCCAAGAAGATCACCGTCAACGTGTCAGGCGAAATCCTGCAGTTGAAGGAAACGCTGAACACGATGGTCGACCAGCTCAACGCCTTCGCCGGCGAAGTGACCCGCGTGGCGCGCGAGGTCGGCACCGACGGACGGCTCGGCGGCCAGGCCAACGTGCTCGGCGTCGCCGGCACCTGGAAGGAATTGACCGAAAGCGTCAACTCGATGGCGAGCAACCTCACCGCCCAGGTCCGCAACATCGCCGACGTCGCCA
>JBBRSX010000230.1:0-6834 GCA_038244925.1 Hyphomicrobiales bacterium
ACTTGACGCCAGCACCGGGGCGTCGGACCCTCACGATTTCACCGTACGCTAACGCCACACTCGTCTTTGTGACCCAGCGTCCACCGCATCCCACCGCACGTTCATGACGATCGCGATCGCCCCTCAATCGGGTGAGACGGGCGGAATTAGACCAGTGATTTGTGCGACGGAGCGAGCGAAATTTTGCCCGTCGGGTTAATTTGTCGCACCCCGTCGGGCAACAACTCGCGCAACGAACGCTGCCGCCTCCAAGCGGCCATGACCTCAGGCGCGTCCCGTCATCGACGTCTCCAAGTAGCAGGCTGCCGATCCAACCCGGCTGATTCCATCGCTCGGGACGGGTCGCGGCGAACGGCGACGTTCGGCGGTCGCAGGCCGGATTGGACTATCCGGAACAACACCAGCGAGACCTGGGCCCCGGCGGCACAACCTGTTGCCGCCTGACGACAACGCGAAACGAATGTCGTTTGCAGCATCGTGAATGCTTTGAGTCCGGCGCTCCTGTTTGCGTAGGGTGCGGCACGACATGCCCTTTGCGTCAGGAGATATCGACATGAGGAAGATTGTGGTCGCGTGCATCGCGGGCCTCGCCATATCGAGCGCGCGTGCCGCCGAGCCTGGCTGGAGCGGCTTCTACATCGGCGCGAACGGAGGTTACGGCTGGAACAACGCCAGCATATCCGACGGGCCCGGCGATCAGAACACCGCCTCTGTCTTTCTCGGGCAGCCCAACGTGGCATCGTCGTCGGTGTCTTTTGAAAGCAAGGGATGGCTGGGCGGCGTTCAAGCCGGCTACAACTGGCACTTGAGCCAGCGCTGGCTGGCCGGCGTCGAAGCCGACTTCGACTGGTCCGATATCGGCGGCAACGGCGCCGCGCCGACCATGATCATTTTCGGCAACAACACCGCGACGCTGAACGCGACCCAGAAGGTCGAATGGTTCGGAACGCTGCGCGCGCGCGTCGGCGTTCTGCCGACCGCAGACCTCCTGCTGTTTGCGACCGGCGGCCTTGCCTACGGCAAGGTCAACGAAAGCGCGAGCATCGTGCTTCCACCCGGCGTCTCGAATTCGCAGGGCAATTTCGGCACCGGCTACGCGTGCGGCGGCGTCTATGGCGATTCAACCTGCTTCGCCGGCTTCGGATCCCGCACCTCGGTGGGATGGACCGCGGGCGCCGGCGCGGAATACCGGATCAGCCAGCATGTCACGGCGAAACTCGAATATCTCTACGTCAACCTTGGAAGCAATGCGTTCACGCTTGTCGCCTCGCATCCTGGCGCGCTGAACCCGAGCGTCGTGAACGCCTCCGGTGAAACGGCCTTCAACCTGGTGCGCGCCGGGCTGAACTACCGGTTCTGATCGCCTGGAGGCTGGTTCTGATTGAATCAGAACCAGCCTCCAGCTTTTTATTTTGACGCGTTGTCTTCACGCGAACCGGTGACCACTTCGCTCGAAAACGCGCTAAACCGAATGGTGACAGACCGCCTCGATCCGGTTGCCGTCGGGATCGCGGAGGAACGCGGCGTAATAGGATGCGTGATAGTCGCGCAGGCCCGGCGGGCCGTCGTCAGTGCCGCCGGCGGCGATGCCGGCGTCCCAGAACGCATCGACCTGGGTCCGCCACTTCGCCTTGAAACACCAGTGGCGGCCATAGCCTTCGTCGGGCTTCGCGCCCTTGCGGATGGTGAGATAAACGCGGTCCGGATAGGCTGGCCGCGCCCGTTCGCCATAGCCGAGCCAATCATCGCGGCGGCCGACCTTGACCACGTCGAGCGTCTTCATGATGGCGTCGTAAAACCGCTCGGCGGCGGCGATATCGGATACCGTGATGGAGACGTGGTCGAGCATGGATCGATCCTCGACGATGACAGGGATTACTCCAGCGTCACGATGCGTTCTTCAGTCGCTCCAGCGCCTCGAGGTTCTTGGCCTTGCGCGCCACGGCGGCCTCGCGCTTTTCCTTTTCCTCTTCGACGATCTCGTCGGGCGCGTTGGCGACGAACTTCTCGTTGCCGAGCTTGGCGTCAACGCGCTTGATGTCGGCATCGGCCTTGGCGATTTCCTTGTCGAGCCGGGCCTTCTCGGCCCCAAGGTCGATCACGCCCTTCAGCGGCAGCGCCACGACTTCGCCGCGCACCAAGAGCTGCACCGCGCCTTCCGGCGGACGGTCGGCGAAGGAGATATCGGCCAGCCGCGACATCCGCTTGACGACGTCGTTCCAGCGCTGCGCGCGGTCCTCGGTCTCCGCAGAGGCGCCAGCCAGTACCAGCGGCGTCAGGGTCGACGGCGGAATGTTCATTTCCGCGCGCACCGAGCGAATGGCGGTGACGAGATCGACCACCCAGCCGATTTCGGCTTCGGCCGCGGGATCGCTGAAATCGCCGGCGTCGAGCGCGCGAATGACCGGCGGAATGATCGCGTCGCTCGGGCTTGCGATCGCGATCGAAGCCATCTGGTCGGCGGACAGACCCTTGCGCGGCCATTCGGCCAGCACCAGCAGGCCGTCGCGCTTGGCCGTCACCGCCCACAGTTCCTCGGTGATGAAGGGCATGAACGGGTGCAGCAGCTTTAGAATCTCATCGCGCGCCCAGGCGACCATGGCGCGGGTCTCGGCCTTGGCAGCGCCCTCCTCGCCCAGCAACACCGGCTTTGCGAGTTCGAGATACCAGTCGCAATAGACGTTCCAGACGAAGCGATACATCGCGCCGGCGGCGTCGTTGAAACGATAGGCCTCAATCGCCTCGGTGACCTCGCGCGTGGCACGCGAAGTCTCGTGCGCGATCCAGCGGTTCAGGGTTTCCTTCGCACTGTGGGCGTCGAAGCCGTCGGGCTTGTCGCAGCCGTTCATCTCGGCGAAGCGACAGGCGTTCCACAGCTTGGTCGCGAAATTGCGGTTGGTCTCGACCAGTTGCGGCGACAGCTTGATGTCGTGGCTGTGGGCAGCACCTCGCGCCAGCGCAAAGCGCAGCGCGTCGGCGCCGAAGTCGTCGATCACGCCGAGCGGATCGATGACGTTGCCTTTCGACTTCGACATCTTGGCGCCCTTCTCGTCGCGGACGAGACGGTGGATGTAGACCGTCGAGAACGGCGCTTCCTTCATGAAGTGGAGGCCCATCATCATCATCCGGGCAACCCAGAAGAAGATGATGTCCCAGCCGGTGACGAGAACGTTGGTCGGGTAATAGCGCTTCACTTCCGCCGTATCGTCGGGCCAGCCCAGCGTCGAGAACGGCCACAGTCCGGACGAGAACCAGGTGTCGAGCACGTCCTCGTCCCGGATGATAAAACCTTCGCGTTTGGAAGCGTCCTGCGCCATCTCGGCGCCCTGCTCGGCCGTGATGACTTCCTGCTCGACGTAATAGCCGAGCGCGTTGCCGACGGCCTCCTCTTCGGTCTCGGCGACGAACACCTTGCCGTCGGGGCCATACCAGGCCGGAATCTGATGGCCCCACCAGAGCTGACGCGAGATGCACCAGGGCTGGATGTTTTCCATCCATTCGAAATAGGTCTTTTCCCAGTTCTTCGGCACGAACTCGGTGGCGCCCGAACGCACCGCCGCGATCGCGGGCTGCGCCATGGTCTTGGCGTCGACATACCACTGGTCGGTCAGATACGGCTCGATGACCGCACCGGAGCGATCGCCGTGCGGCACCATGTGGGTGTTGGGCTCGATCTTTTCGAGAAAGCCAAAGTCCTCCAGCCGCGCCACAATGGTTTTACGCGCGGCGAAACGATCGACCTTGTTGAGCTCTTCGGCCAGTTGCGCCGCACCTTCCGGCAGGCCGCGCAGATAGTCCTCGTTGTCCGTGAGCGCGAGACAGCCCTCGCGGTCGAGCACGCTGATCTGCGGCAGGCCATGGCGCTTGCCGACCTCAAAATCGTTGAAGTCGTGCGCCGGCGTGATCTTGACCGCGCCCGAGCCCTTTTCGGGATCGGCATAATCGTCGCCGACGATCGGAATCCGGCGGCCGACCAGCGGCAGGATCACGTGCTGGCCGATCAGATGGCCGAGCTTCTCGTTCTCCGGATGCACCGCGACCGCGGTATCGCCCAGCATCGTCTCGGGCCGCGTGGTCGCGACCACGATGAAGCTCGACGCGTCCTCGGGATTGAAGGTCTTGCCCTCGATCGGATAGCGCAGGTACCAGAGATTGCCTTTGACCTCGGTCTGCTGGACTTCGAGATCGGAGATCGCGGTCAGCAGTTTCGGGTCCCAGTTGACCAGCCGCTTGTCCTTGTAGATCAGGCCCTCGCGGTGCAGTTCGACAAACACTTTGACGACGGCGCGCGACAACCCCTCGTCCATCGTAAAACGCTCGCGCGACCAGTCGCAGGAAGCGCCGAGGCGTTTGAGCTGGTTGACGATGACGCCGCCGCTTTCGGCCTTCCACTGCCAGACGCGTTCGAGAAACTTGGCGCGGCCCATCTCGCGGCGGCCCGGCTCCTGCCGCTCCATCAACTGCCGCTCGACCACCATCTGGGTCGCAATGCCCGCGTGGTCGGTGCCAGGCTGCCACAGCACGTCGCGGCCGCGCATCCGCTCGAAACGGCAGAGAATGTCCTGCAGCGTGTTGTTGAGCGCGTGGCCCATATGCAGCGAGCCGGTGACGTTCGGCGGCGGGATCACGATGGTGAAAGGGGCGGCATCCTTGCGCTCGGCCCGGCCGGCCTTGAACGCGCCGCTCTCCTCCCAGATTTGGGACATGCGGGTTTCGATATCGGCGGGCTGGTAGTTTTTCTCGATCATGACAACGCTGTTTCGCGAATGTGGATGCTATTTTCGACCGAAGCCCTGCCCGGCTCGCGGGCAAGAATACGTTTCAAAACAATGAATTAGAGCCCGATCTGGATATGAGCGGAAGCGGACAGGCCCCTAGAAAGCCACTGGCAGGCCGCAAGTCAACCTGACCGGCCGCAGGAAGCCGCAATAAAGCCCGCCGGGTTGGCTGAATCAGGGCCGGAACAACAAGACTCGGGCCGCCACAGCGGCTAGCGCCCGCGCGACACCCGTTCGATCTCGGCCTTGACGATGCGCTCCACCAGGCCCGGCAGGTTGTCGTCGAGCCAGGATTTCAGCATCGGCCGCAGCATTTCCTTGACCAGATCTTCCAGCGTCCGCGCGTTGTTGCTGAGCACGGTATTGGCCAGCGAGTTGAAGGCGGATTCGACCGCCGATACGGTCGAGCGGGACAATATCTGCTGCTGCGGTGTGGGGGCACTTTCGAACGGCGGCGGCTCGTAGGTCGGCTGCCGGTGCAGCGCCTTGGCCGCCGCACTCTCGGTAAATTCGAGGTCGTCCTGCGGATCGACCTTGTGAAACGCCGCGGCAGGGGCCGCCGGCGGCGGATCCGGCAACGCCATCTCGTCGGTCAGGTCGAACACATCGGCTTCGGGCTGCTGCGCCGGCCTAATGTCGGACTCGGGCGTCGCCGCCTCGAGGCTGGCCAGCATCGCGTCGATGTCGTCCTGATTGTTGCTGGCGGCGGCGGACTCCGGCGCGGGCGGCGGCGGCGCGGGTGCCGGAGCAGGCGCGGGTTTCGCAGCGGCCGGCGCCGGCTTTGGCGCGGGCGCGATCGCCGAGGGCGGAATGTCCTTCATCGCGGCCGGCTTGGCGGCCGGTGGCCCCGGCTTGGCGGTGGCGGGCGGGCTGGCCGGTTTCTCCGCAGCCGCAGGCTTCGCCTCGTCGTCGGCAATGATGCGACGGATCGACGCCAGAATCTCCTCCATCGAGGGCTCTTGGACCTTTGCAGGTTGCGTCATCTCCGACTCCACATCGAAAGCAATTTACACCAAGCCACGAAGGATTTGCCGGTTCCGGATGTACAGGCCGGGATTTTCATCACAGCAGCCTGACTTGTCCCCAGATCAAGTCCGCCCGATGCATCGCGCAGGCGTCCCGCTCCCCCAAGGCTACCCAGCGCGCGCACGCGAGAAGCTAAAAACACGGCGCGAATCGCTCAGCTCACCCCGAGAACGGTACGTCATGGCGATAAATATTTGCAAGCAAACGCCCGCACGCAAAAGCGCCAAGAGCCCTAACCGGGCTCTTGTCTTTTAATTCGACGCGTTTTCTGTGCGAACCGGAATCCACTTCGCCCGAAAACGCTGTGGCCGGAATGACCACCGGGCTTTGATTGATCCCGCATGTGCGGTGAAATTTTCGGGACCGGCGATACCGCCGATCGCGGGTGCGTTAGCGGCCGTCGGGCGTCCGCACGCCGATCCAGCTGTCGCGCACCTGATGGTAATGCACGCTCGGATCGTAAACCGTGGTCGGCAGATTGAGCACGATCGGCGACAACCGTCCGACCGTGTTCAACACCGAGTAGGACGCCACCACGCGGTCATGCTGTGCGGTGACGAGAGCGACGCGCGCGTTGACCAGCGCCTGCTGCGCGTTCAACACGTCGAGCGTGGTGCGCTGTCCGGCCTTGGCCTCTTCACGCACGCCGTTCAGCGCGATTTCGGATGCCGTCACCTGCGCCTGCGCGGACTGCACCTGCGCCTTGCCGGCGACCAGTTGTCCCCATGCGGTGACGACGTTGGCGCGGGTCTGGTCCCGGGTCTGTTCGAGCACCAGACGCTGCTGCGCCAGCGTTTCCTTGGACTGGCGGATCAGCGAGTATTCGCCGCCCCCCTGAAAAATCGGCACCTGCAACTGTGCAACCGCCGACGCACCGAACGACCGGTACAGCGTCTGGGTCGACTCGTAGGTCTGGGCCACCGAAGCCACAAACGTCACGGTCGGCAGCAGCGCGCCTTCGTTGACCTTGACCTGGAGATAGCTGACGTCGATGCCGAACATCGCCGCGGTGACATTCGGATTTTCGGTC
>JBBRSX010000231.1:0-6659 GCA_038244925.1 Hyphomicrobiales bacterium
ACGATCAGCCCGGGAGCGAGTTGGCTCCTGGACAACTTTCACATCGTCGAGGAACAACTACGGCAGATCAGCAACGATCTCCCGCCGGGATTCTACCGACAGCTGCCGAAATTGGTGGATGGCCCCTTGCAAGGTTATCCGCGCGTCTTCGGCATTTCATGGACGCTAGTATCTCACACCGACAGCGCCCTCGATGCAGCAGGGATAATCCGCTTCGTCGAAGCTTATCAGATGGTGCAGCCGCTCGATATCGGAGAACTCTGGGCACTGGCTATCACCCTGCGAGTGGTCCTCGTTGAGAATCTTCGCCGACTGTCGGAGGAAGTCCTGATCCAGCAGGCGGCAGGTGACGAAGCCGACCGGCTTGCCAGCAGGATCTTTGGCACAGTCGATGGTCGGCCACACACCTCCGCCGAGATTATCGCCTGCCTGACGGCTGCGCCATGGTCCACCGCCTTTGCCGTTGAACTTGCGGAGCGACTGCGCCATCAGGACCCTGCCGCGGTGCCGGCGCTTCGCTGGTTGAATGAACGGCTGCTTGTCGAGGGCTCCGATACCGACCGTATTGTTCGTGACCAGTTACAGAAGCAAAGTGCCACCGACGTAACGGTGCGCAACGTCATTACCAGCATGCGGCTGGTTTCGATGATGAACTGGGCGGAAGTTTTCGAAACGCTGAGCCCTGTTGACGCGATCCTGCGCGGTGGGAGCGACTTCGGCGCGATGGATTTTCAAACACGCGATCGCTATCGCCGGACGATTGAAACGCTGGCCCGGCAGTCGGGGCTCGACGAAGTCGAGGTGGCGCGGCGAGTAATCGACACCGCCGCTGCCGTCACGCCGGTGCCCCCGGACGCAACGCCGCCGCGCGAAAGCGAGCCCGGCTATTATCTCATCAACAATGGTCGCGCGGCATTCGAAGCGGCGCTCGGTTGCTGCGTGCCACTGCAAACCACGCTTTTTCGACTTTACACGAACGTTGGCATCCTCAGCTATGTCGCGATGATCGCTGTATTGGCGTTCTCGGCTCTGGGCCTCGCTCTCTGGGCGATTGCCACGGTCGGTGCCGATAGCGCTCAATTAATCTTGCTCGGCATCGTTGGCCTCGTGCCGGCGTCAGACATCGCGGTCGCGCTGGTCAATCGCTGGATTACCCGTTCGGTCAGCAGCAACCCGCTGCCAGGTATGGAGTTGCGTCATGGAATAACCGCCGATCTGCGGACGATTGTCGTCGTCCCGACGATGCTGGCCGACGCTGCTGGCGTCATTGAGCAGCTTGATCGGCTCGAAGACCATCATCTCGGAAATCCTGATGAATATTTCAGCTTCGCGCTGATTTCTGATTGGCTTGATGCGCCGACCGAGCATGTCTTGGGCGATCAGGCGCTGGTCGATCAGGCGGCCGCCGGGATCGCGCATCTCAACACTCTTTATGGGCCGGGTCCCGACGGGCCGCGCTTCTTTTTGCTTCATCGGCGTCGTCAATGGAACGAAGGCGAAGACAAGTGGATCGGCTGGGAACGCAAGCGCGGCAAGCTGCGTGAGCTCAACCGTCTGCTCCGCGGTGCTACCGACACCAGCTTCATCGCTATCGGCGGCGTCGCAGCGACGCTGCCACCGGCCATACGCTATGTTATTACGCTCGACGTCGACACGCGGCTGCCCCTGGGCACAGCGCGCCGGCTGGTCGGCAAGATGGCGCATCCCCTCAATCGCGCCGAATTCGATTCCAGCGTCGGCCTCGTCACGCGCGGCCACGGCATGCTGCAACCAAGGGTCACTCCTTCGCTTCCGATCAGCAGCAAGGGCACGATGTTCCAGCGGGCGTTCTCGGGTCCAAACGGCCTTGATCCTTATGCTTCCGCGACGTCCGACGTCTATCAGGACCTGTTCGAGGAAGGGTCGTTCACGGGCAAGGGCATCTATGAGGTCGATAGCTTCGAAGCCGCGCTACGTGATCAGTTTCCTGAGAGCAGCGTGCTCAGCCACGATCTGCTGGAAGGCGTCTTCGCCAGAGCGGCGCTGGCTGCCGACATCGAGGTCGTGGAAGAATTTCCCTCCTTCTATGGTGTGGCGGCGGCGCGTCAACACCGATGGGTACGTGGGGACTGGCAGTTGCTGCCATGGGTTTTAGGTCTCGACCGTGGTGCCGGCGCTAGTTCGCGGTTCACGTCGATCCCTCTCATGGGCCGTTGGAAACTATTCGATAATCTGCGCCGGTCGCTGTCGGCGCCGACAGCGTTGCTGGCTTTGTTGATCGGCTGGTGGCAGTCACCTGCCATCGCCGTAGCCTGGACCGCCTGCATTTTGCTGGCTGTCGGTCTACCTCCGCTGCTGCCGGCGATCGCCAATATCGTGCCGACCCGGACAGGTATTTCGCTGTCCAACCACTTTCGTACGCTGCGCGAAGATTTTGCACTGGGGCTGATGCAAAGCGGGTTCCTTGTCGTTTTTCTTGCCCATCAGGGCTGGCTGATGGTCGATGCCATTGCACGGACGATTTTGCGGCTGTTCTTCCGGCGTCGCCATCTGCTGCAATGGGTGACATCGGCACAGAACAACGACGAGCACCGCTTTGATACGCGCGCATTGACGTGGCAGCTTGCCGCGAGCGTTGCCTGCTGGGGATCCTTTGCCGCGCTGATCGCCGTCTCGGGCGAACGCGCATGGGTCGTCGCTGCGCCGCTGCTGGCGCTATGGGCGGTGTCCCCGCTGATCGCCTGGCAGGCGAGTTTGCCGCCCGCTGCGGAAGCCAATCTGGAAATCACCGTCATAGATGCATTGGCGTTGCGGTTGGTGGGGCGGCGTACTTGGTGCTTTTTCGAAAAATTCATCACTGCAGACGACCACATGTTGCCGCCGGACAATTTCCAGGAAACCCCACGGCCGGTGGTCGCCCACCGCACCTCTCCGACCAACATCGGTCTCTACCTGCTGTCGACTGTCTCGGCGCGCGATTTTGGCTGGATAGGGACCACAGAACTGCTCGATCGCATTGAGGCAACGTTCGATGCGATGGACCGTCTCGATCGCTTCCGCGGCCACTTCTTCAATTGGTATGACACAACAGATCTGCGGGTGTTGGAGCCCCGCTATGTCTCGTCGGTGGACAGCGGCAACCTCGCCGGGCACCTGCTCGCATTGCACACTTCTTTAGACGAGATCGCCGCCGGGCCGACTGTCGGAGCTGGCTGGGTAACGGGGCTCGAGGACGCTGCCGCGCTGCTGGCGGAAGCTGTGGCGACAGCTCAGGAGCTGCGAAATCTGTCTGAAAGCTCCGCCGCTCCGTTGAAGACAAGCCTAGCACTGTTCAACGATCGGCTTGCAACCGCTTCTATGACCAAAGTCAATCTATCGGCCTATTTGCGCGATCTCGGCGAGCATGCCGATGTCCTCGCTAGAACTGCGCGCGAAATAATGGGTGGAGATGGAGATAATGAAGCACTTTGCTGGGCGCTGGTGCTCCATAACGGCGTCGAACGTTGGCGCGAAGAAGTCGAGGCCACGAGCGTCACGATCGCCACGCGCGCACTGCGCCTCGCCAGCCTTGCTGGTAGGGCAAAGGCGACATTCGACACAATGGCTTTTGGCTTCCTATTCGATTCTGATCGAGAGCTGATGTCGATCGGCTACCGCGTCGCTGATTCAAGCCTCGACGCCAATTTCTACGACCTGCTGGCCTCGGAAGCGCGGCTGGCGAGCTTCATTGCGATCGCTAAAGGTGATCTACCTGCCAAGCACTGGTTTCGACTCGGTCGCACGCTAACGCCGATCGATGGCGGCTCCGGGCTGATTTCCTGGTCCGGATCGATGTTCGAATATCTGATGCCGTCGTTAGTGATGCGTGCGCCAGCCGCAAGCCTGCTCGCCCAGACCAACGCGCTGATCGTCTGGCGCCAGCGCACCTATACCGAAAAAATGGACAAGCCCTGGGGGATTTCGGAATCCGAATACAACGTCCGCGACCTCGAACAGACTTATCAATATTCGAGCTTCGGCGTGCCTGATTTGGGCTACAAGCGCGGCCTAGGCGATAATCTCGTCATTGCACCATACGCCACTGGTTTGGCTGCGATGATCGATCCGACGGCGGCGGCGGCCAATTTCAAAAGGATGGCCAGCCTCGGCGCGCGAGGCGCCTACGGCTGGTACGAAGCGCTCGATTTTACCCGCTCGCGGCTACCCGACGGGGTGCCAATGGCGGTCGTGCGAGCCTACATGGCGCATCATCAGGGGATGGTTATCGTCGGCATCGGCAACGCGCTGCACGACGGCCGAATGCGCGCGCGCTTCCACGCCGAACCGATTATCCGCGCCGCCGAACTGCTCCTTCAAGAACGGATGCCCCGCGATTTTGCCGTAGCGCGGCCACCTTCCGAATTAACCGGGTCCGCCGATCAGTCGAACGCTATTATCGGAATGCCCGATACCGATCGCCATTATTCCTCGCCGCATTCGCGCGTGCCGCGCACGCAGCTGCTGTCTAACGGCGGCCTGTCGACGATGCTGACGGCGACGGGGTCGGGATATTGCCGTTGGAATGACATTGCCATAACGCGCTGGCGCGAAGACGTGACCTGCGACGAACGCGGTGCGCAGTTGTTCATTCGCGACTGCGACACCGGCGCGTTCTGGTCAGCCGGATTCCAGCCGACGACTGTCGAACCCGATCAGTATGGGGTCGTGTTTTCCGAAAGTTCTGCCCGGATCACCCGACTGGATGGCGAACTGGAAATGGCTCTGGATGTCTTGGTGTCGCCGGACGACAATGCCGAGGTTCGGCGTCTTTCGTTGGCAAACCATGGGAACCGCGACCGCGTCGTCGAAGTCACATCCTATGCTGAACTCGTACTGGCGCGACAGCCTGACGATGTGGCGCATCCGGCGTTCGGCGCGCTGTTTGTCGAAACCGAATTTGTGCCCGATCTGGCGGCGTTGCTGGCGACACGCCGCCGCCGCGGAGCCAGCGATCCCGAAGTCTGGGCGGCGCATTTGAGCGTCGTCGACGGCCAAGGCAACGCCGACGTCCAGTACGAGACTGATCGTTCACGTTTCATCGGGCGCGGAGGCACCATTCACGCTCCCGCCGCTATTGCCGACGGCTGGCCGCTGTCGAACACGGTTGGCGCCGTGCTCGATCCGATCTTCAGCTTGCGGCGACAGGTGCGAATACCGGCGGGCGCAAGTATCCGCATCAGCTACTGGACATTCGTCGCGGCAACGCGTGCGGCGGTCGTCGCTCTCGCTGACCGGCATCGCGACCCACTCGCCTTTGACCGTACCAATACGCTTGCTTGGACACAGGCGCAGATGCAACTACGCCACCTTGGGATCAACAGTACGGAGGCGCATCGCTTTCAGCGTCTCGCCAGCCATGTGCTGTTCTCCGATCCAACCTTACGGCCGCCGTCAGTCGATATCGCCCGCTGGGCCGGCGCACCGTCCATTCTGTGGGCAGCGGGCATTTCCGGCGACCTGCCAATCGTCCTGGTAAAGATCAACGACACTGCCGACCTCGAATTGGTCCGCGAACTGTTGCGGGCCCACGAATACTGGCGGATGAAGCGGCTCGCGGTGGACCTGGTCATCATCAACGAACACAGCGTGACCTATGCGGAAGGCCTGCAGGCCGCGCTCAATATGCTGGTTCAAGTGTTGCAACCGCTTTCGGGTACGAGAGACAAGACCGCCGGCGCGGTGTTCGTGCTGCGCGCCGATCTCATCACGCCAGAACTTGGGGGCCTGGTTGCGAGTTGTGCCCGTGCCGTGTTGTATGGCGGACGGGGCTCGCTTGGCGACCAACTTCGACGCGCGAGCGATGCCGATGACGGCAGTATAGGCACTGCGATGCCCGTGCCAAATCGCAAGGTGTCAATGACGCTAGTCCCACCGTATCTTGAGCTCGAATATTTTAATGGGGTCGGCGGCTTCGATAATGACGGACGCGACTATGTGACGGTCCTCGCCGATGGCCATACAACTCCAGCGCCCTGGATTAACGTTGTCGCCAACCCCGGCTTCGGGTTCCAGGCCAGTGCTGACGGCAGCGGGTTCACTTGGGCGCGCAACAGCCAGCAGAACCAGTTGACCCCTTGGTCCAACGATCCCGTCTGTGATCCCCCCGGCGAGGCGTTTTACGTCCGCGATGAAGACACCGGCGAGCTCTGGGGGCCGACGGCGCTGCCAATCCGAGATCCGGCCTGCCGCTACACCGTCCGGCACGGTCAGGGCTTTAGCCGGTTTGAAACGTCGGCGCACGACATCGGCCTAATGCTAACACAATTTGTCCCCATCGATGATCCGATCAAGATTTCTGTGCTGCGAATCACCAATAATTCCAGCCGACCGCGTACCCTGTCGATCACCGCTTATATCGAATGGGTCCTCGGCCAGAACCGCTCGGCCAGCGCACCCTTAATAACGACCGAGATAGACCTGGCGACCGGTGCGATTTTCGCGCGCAACCCTTGGAATGCCGATTTTGGGGCCGATACAGCCTTCGCCGATCTGAACGGTGCACAAACGACGCTGACCGGGGACCGCACCGAATTTCTTGGCCGCGACGGTGCAGTCGGCCGCCCACAGGCATTGGCATCGGGGCGCCCACTATCGGGAAGCGTCGGGGCAGGGCTAGACCCTTGCGCCGCACTTCAGACAAA